>JAZDDC010000402.1:0-17701 GCA_036679565.1 Gemmatimonadota bacterium | reverse complement strand
CATCATCGGAAATCTCGATTGTCACCGGTGTCGAATCGTTTGCTTCACCAATGTAAAAATCGATTACCGCGCCAGGCGAAGGGTTTTGACCGACGTTGGTTTGATTGGAACCAAACCCACCACCGCCAGCGACTCGATACGCATCCTTCGGCGGCAACAGTCGAAAGTCTGCTGGTTCGGCGCGCAAATTCAATTGCTGGAGCGGGGTCAAATCGTCCAAGATCCAAAACGAGCGGCCCTGCGTGGCCGCCACAAGATCGTTGTGCTCCTGCTGAACAATCAGATCCGTAATGGGTGTGAGAGGCATGTTGAGCTGGATAGATTGCCAGTCATCGCCGTCGTTCCAGGAAACATAGAGCCCGGTTTCCGTGCCCGCATACAACAGCCCACGTCTTGCAGGATCTTCGCGAACAACCCGGACGTGAGCTTCCTCTGCGATTCCATCGGCGATGTGTTCCCAAGTATCACCGTAATTTGACGTCCTGTAGACGTGCGGCGTGAAATCGTTAAATTTGTACCGGTTGTGAACAACGTAAGCGACCCCGGGGTCGTGTGGTGACGCATCGATGGCATTGATTAAGCCGTCAACGATATTCGACGGGGTCACATCGGTCCAACTGGCACCGCCATCCCGTGTCACATGTACTAGGCCATCATCGGTGCCAACCCAAATCGTCGCCGGATCCCGCGGTGATTCTGCAACGTAGTGGATGGTGTTATAGATTTCGCCACCGGCGCCTTCATTCGTAATTGGGCCGCCACCAGGACCCTGCTTGTCGTCTTCGTCCCGCGTAAGATCGGGACTTATCTCCGTCCATGTTGTCCCGCGATCTTCAGTGCGCAACAGGACGTTGCCGGCATGATACAGCACATTGGGATCATGATGAGACGTGATGATCGGCGCATTCCAATTGAAGCGGTATTTCATATCCCGCGACGCCAAGGCGGCCGGGAGGACAGGATACGCCATGATGTTGCGCTGAGCACCCGTCCGGGAATTGTATTCGGAGATCTGTCCCATATAACACCCACCGAAATTCAATTCGGGATCGTCCGGGTCGAACGCCAGGTAGGCGCTTTCGCAACCGGCAACCGAATACCAATCTTTCCATCCAATCCCGCCGCCGGAGGTTTGGCTGACAATCGCAATGGCGCTGTTGTCCTGCTGCCCACCGTACACATAATAAGGAAAGCGATTGTCGACATTTACACGGTAAAACTGTGCCGTGGCCTGGTTCCGCTGTGTGGACCAACTATCGCCACCGTTCAACGACACGTTCGCGCCACCGTCATTCGCATTGATGACGTAGCTACTGTTGGTGGGGTTGATCCATAAATCATGGTTATCGCCGTGCGGCGTTCGGACACGAGAGAATGTCGCGCCGCCGTCAATTGATTTCATGGCCGGTGCGTTGAGTACCCACACCACGTCACGATTCTGCGGATCGGCAAAAACTTCCGTGTAGTACCACGCACGGGCTCTGATCGTCCAGGTGTCATTCACATTCCGCCACGAATCACCAGCATCATCCGATCGATACAAGCCACCGCCGGGGTCCGCTTCGATAATGGCGTACACACGATCCGAGTTGGCCGCTACGGAGACACTTGTTTTTCCCATCAGTTCGGGAAAGCCATTTTTGAGTTGCTCCCATGTGTTCCCCCCGTCCACGGTTTTCCAGATTCCGCTGCCGTCGCCACCGCTGCGAACTTTCCACGGCAACCGGATATGATCCCAAAACGCTGCGTACAAGATCCGCGGATTCTTTGGATCCATGCTGATGTCGGACGCTCCGGCACTTTCCGATATGTAGAGGACTTTTTCCCAGGTCACCCCACCGTCCAAAGACCGATAGACACCCCGATCCTCAGTAGCACCGTACGGTGCACCCTGTGCGGCAACGTAAACGATGTCGGGGTTGGTTGGATGCACCCGGATTCGGGAGATGGCACGAGTCCGGTCGAGCCCGATGTGTCTCCAGGATCGGCCAGCGTCAGTTGACTTGTACACACCGTCTCCGTGAGAGGTGGTGACACCTCGAATGGCGTGTTCTCCCATACCGACAAAGATGACGTTGGCGTCCGAAGGCGCGACTTCTATCGCCCCCACAGACGATGACCCGAACGTCGTGTCCGACACGTTGGACCACGTGGTGCCGGCGTCGGCGGTCTTCCAAACTCCCGACCCAACTCCACCGAAGTAGTAGGTGAGTGGATCCGACGTGACACCGGTCGCCGCAACGGACCGGCCACCTCGAAAGGGGCCGATGTTACGCCACCGCATGGATTGGAAATGGTCGGGATCGACTGCCGGTCGGGCTTGGGCACGAACCCCAAGTGGGGCGATGAAACCCGCAGCCATCAACAGGAATAATCGGCGATTTGACCGCATGAGTCCGCAATCTGGTGGAGGAGAGAGGATTGTTTAAGGGGCGATGATAGCCCATGGCAGCCGCGGCCGAAAGAATCGCCAACCACCGAGAAGGAGGCAGTCCGTCATGCACGACTCACGCCCCGCACAATCACGTGGCGTCTAGGCCTTCCAATAAGTACAAACCGGGAATCGGCCTACGATTCAAACTCACGCCGGGCCATTACCGATCGGTCTTCGGCCCCAAGTTCGGTGTAAGCCACGACTGCCCGGTCAATCGCGTCACGCGCCTCATCCCCTCGATGGAGTTCTTGCAGCACGCGAGCGAAGTCGCGGTTGGACTGAGCAATCAGCCATTTACTCTGTACCTGATCGGAAAGAGCAACGGCTTGGCGTACCAAACCCAGGGACCGGTCCCGGTCGCCCTCGAGTCGCGCGACGAGCGACAACGCGCGAAGAGCCTCGATTTCGGTGAGTCGATCTTCTTGTTCTCTTGACAGCTCAAGGGCTCGCACGACCTCCGCTTCTCCAAGCCGCAAGTCACGCAACATAATGTTTGTCTCGCCGCGGCCACCGAGCGCCCATCCTACACAACGCCGGTCGCCCAACCGCTGTGCCGCGTCGAGGGCACGGTCTGTGGCTGCAAGCGCTTCACGCAACAAGTTCTCTTCTCGCAACACCACACCGATATTATGCCACGCCCGCGCGATTTCCGGCACAAAACCGACTTGTTCGAACCCGCGTGCCGCCCGCCGGTACCACGTCATTGCGTTGGTGTTTTGCTTCAGGTAATAGCAGACACTGCCTAAGTTGTTCGTACACCGTGCGATCATCAACAAGTCGTGACGTTGTTGTGCCAGGAAGAGTGCACGCGTGTACCCCCGTCGCGCCATCGACAAAGCTCCCAACGCGAAACTCCCGGCCGCCGCAACGTTTTGCGCCCGCATTTCACCGTCCGTATCCGCAAGTTTTCGGTATTCGTCAAGCGATACCGTGGCATGCTGCAGGCTTTTCTGAAAGCTACCTAAACGCCACGCGGCCATCGCAGACAACAAGTGCCACTCCGCAGAACGATGTTCGGCCTCAACACAATCCAATGCCGTTTTCGCCGCCCGGAATTTCCCATCGCGAATCGCGTGGCGGGCTTTTCGCGACGGATCGACAAACATTTCGGATTAGCCCTCAGCCTTCATCGTCGCGGTCGTCTTCTTCTTCGAATGCCTCAAACGATCGCTTGATGTTTTCTTTCACCAGCCCCTCGTTGGTGCCACCCTTGTTCCCTGTGGTCGGATCGACTAACACGCCACCACCGTCGCGAAACCACCCATCGATATCGACAAACACGGTTATCGCGGGTGCCGCGCGCGTGGAGTCCACAACAAGGGGAGGGGCCAGCTGAAGTTCCTGTTCGACATTTAGATCGGTCTCGTACAGAAAACTCGTGCCGTTGAACATCCCTTGCACCCGGATACTTTTGCCCGCGAACTCCGGATTCTGCTGAGCAAACGCAATATCTTCAGGATCGTCATCGTCTACCTTGTGAATGTCGAATTCGATCTCCGAGTAGACGCCATCCGGGATACCCAATGAAAACTGGACTTCTTCCTCCCCGTTGAGTGGCAACATCACCAACGTTGGACCGGATTCGAACTCCTCGCACGCATCGACGTCGTTATCACAATCATCTGCACCGAGACGTTTGAGCTCAACCTCTCGCAATACAATCCCGACGCTCGAAACGAAAATGGTATCCGCTCCACTGGTTAGTGTATCGTCGAAAAAGACTCGCGGGCGCACCGCGGCCGGTGGTTGGGTCCCTTTGGTCGCAAACGAGACCTGAACATCTCTGAGTTGGCCGTCCGGACCAGTTCCATCATTTCCACATGCCGTGATCAGTAGCATCATCGCTGTCAACGAGAACGCGCGTTGCGACCTGCCAGCCATAAGATCCATCTCTATCGAGGAGTCGGTGATGACGAGCCTATCCGGCGTTTGAACCGGCAAGCACCGTTCCAACCGTACTGGGTCGTTAATGCATTGGGAACAAACATGTTACTGCGTTCGCTATTTCGAGGAACTGAATCGATTCGGAGCACGCCGTATCGTTTCGGCCCAACAGATAGCATCGTATCCGTCCCGGTGCCTATCGACCAACGTCACGGCGCAACAACAAAGTAGACTTCGGTGATCGACAACATCCTGGGGGCATGTTGTTGCTCGTCTACGAGACGGAGCACTACGAAGAAGACTCGAAGCCAGGTCGCACGATGTCGGATTTTATACGTACTATCCGGACGATCAGGCTCCACTCCCACGTTTCATCTATTGGAAACGACATCCCGCGCCAACCATTCTCCCCTACGTATCCGCCACTGCCAGAGCGTGGCGCTCCAACGGTCCCCACGCAAACTCACATTCTCGAACCGCTCATGGATCGCGGCCATATTTACTGGAGTGTAGAGCCAAAGTGCTGCAGGGTCACGGTTCATTTCAATAAAAGTATCTGACCAGCGTCGAGCTGCCACCGAAGCGTCGTGCTCAGATAACGCAGCGTCGACTAGCGAGTCTACCGTTGGATTCTGGTACCTACCGAAGTTCTGGCCACCTACACCAGCCGATGTCCACAATGCCGGAAAACCGGCCAAACTTGGTTGTAGGCCCCACGCACCGACATACATGTCGAAGTCACTAGTGGTTAGCGCTCCCATGAATACACCCATCTCCCTCGCGACAACGTTCGCCTCGATACCGACCAAAGAAAGTAGAGATTTGATTACTGCCGAACCACGCATACGGGCGGGGCTGGAAGTTGGGACGAGGAGATTGAAGGAGAGTGGTTGTCCGTTTCGCTCGAGGACACCGTCACCGTCCTGGTCGCTCCAACCCGCATCCTGCAAAAGCATGCGGGCACCGACGGTATCGTACCGCACGGCTGGGATACCCGCCTGATATGCTCCGTTGATGGGAGTAATGGGAGCGTCTGGTGCTCGAGCCAACGGTCCTTGTGCAATCATCGCCACACGATCGCGATCGACGGACATCGAGATCGCGAGACGAACCCGCGGGTCCGAGAACAGGAGATGCGGACGACTTACATCCCCGGGCATCACCATATTGAACGCCATATAGCCATAGTGGTTGGCCGGATAACGAATCACGTTCAGATGCTCGGCATTGACGGCGACTTCGACGTTTTCTGGCGTATTCAACAGATCTATGAAATACGCGTCTTGCGATAGCAACGACGACATTATTGTATTGGCGTCATCCGCGTGCCGCCACATCACTCGGGAAATATCCGGTCGGCCGAGGAAAAATGTGGTATCCGACCAAAGCTCGATGAATTGGCCGCGACTCCATTGTCCAAAACGATACGGACCGCTGCCGACTGGGTTGCTAGCAAAATCATGCGCCGAGAGTCTGTCTCTCGGGATTGAATCGAGCACGTGACTCGGTAGGACGCGCATGTGGTAAGTAGCAGTGTAGAACTGCTCAGGATGATATCGATTGAACGTGAATTCAACCGACGAATCACCGCGCGCTATGACACTTTCGATGGACTCCAAGGACCGCGCCGAAATCGAACCAATCAAGGTATCGGTGTAGACGGCAAACGTGAATTCGACGTCGCGTGCCGTCACCGCGGTACCATCATGCCAGCGCGCATCCGGGTTCAGATTGAAAACCAGCGTCAAGGAATCTTCAAAGGCCCACGAAGACGCGAGGCGGGGAAGGAATGTCAAATCGTCTGTCGTGTTGAGTTCCGGACCAATTTCCGCTAGCGGCAAAAAGAGCAACTCGGCTAACGCAATGTCGCCCGCTGTACGGATTGTGGGTGGAAAAAGTGTTTCCGTCGGAGCGGGTTGCAAGACAACTATTGTGCCGCAATAGCCTGCCGGACACTGGACAGGTGCCGCACACGCCAGCCCAAACGCAAGTAACAAAAACCCGAAATGAGGTACGACACTACGTATCGACATTCGTGCGCCTCGTCAAAGAGTGAACAATGACAAAATAGGTATCAAGGTGAGTTGCGGAAACGGGGTGGAAGAACGAAAGACTTACGGGGGGCCGAAGCGAGGTGTTCCGCCATTCACAAAACGGAGAGGACGGGCTTCCACATGGTATCGTTTCTGGCCACCTCCAATCTCTGTGTGAATGTAGGGTTTGAGTGGACCATTATGTACCACTTGTAGTGTAACGGTGCAGGGGCTTGGAGAAACAGTTCGCCATCGAAAACGATGCAACTTCTTTTCACACCACCATATACGCATAGCTGACGCCACATCCAGGGAACGGTACAAGTCGTGCCAGTTACGCGGCAACACAACGCCCGTAACCCTCTGAAAAGGCAGCCGGGATACCAACGTGTGCGAGAAACGCCTCTGCGAGGACAGCTTCCATGACGGAACGCAATGAAACGCCTCAAGACATTAGAAAAAATGGCGGAACCCACGGCGGTATGTTTGATGCACAGACATCCCCCTTGACGAAACCGGTCCTCACGGTCATACGCCTCTCCGATTCGTTTGAGCAATTCTGGTTAGAACTCGCAGTTGACGTAGGCGTTGAATGCGTGTTTGCCGATTCATCACTGGTCGTAGATCCACACTCGGTGGGCGTATTACTTGCCGCGGGAGGACTCGAGCGAGATGTAATTCAATGGCTGAGTTCAAATCACGTCGATCCGAACATCCCGATCTTCGCTGTCGGCGCCGACGCAGGCCGTCGGATGACCGTTCAAATCATGACGGCGGGGGCCACAGACTATTTCGTCTTACCCGAAGATGTGGAACTCCTACGAAACGTCGTTTCGTCTGCGGTTGAGAATCGAAGAAAACGGGATGTCGATTTGCGACCATCTGACGACGTGAGCGCGAAAGCGTTTCACGAAATCATTGGTGAAAGCACAGCGATGAAACAGGCACTGCGTCGAGTTGGGAAAATCCTACCATACTCCGCGACGACCGTCCTAATTACCGGCGAAACCGGAACTGGGAAAGAACTTTTGGCCCGTGCCTTGCATGACGGCGGTTCGCGCCGGGGGCGAGCATTCGTTGCGGTGAACTGTTCAGCGCTCCCCAGCGAGTTAGTTGAGTCGGAACTCTTCGGACACGAACGTGGCGCATTCACAGACGCACATGCTTCAAAACAGGGAATGTTCGAAGTGGCGGACGGTGGAACACTTTTTCTGGATGAGGTAGGCACCCTGACCTTGAGTGCTCAAGCAAAACTACTCCGCATATTGGAAGACGGGGTAGTGCGGCGCGTGGGCGGCACGAAAACACGCGTCGTCGATGTCCGTGTAATTGCGGCCACCAACGAAAATATTGCAGAGGCCGTTCGGGAGGGGAGATTACGGAACGATCTGTATTTCCGACTCGGTGTAATAACCCTGTGTCTGCCGCCCCTACGTGCACGTGGGAATGACGTCGTGGTGATTGCTAAGGCTCTCAGACGAATTCTCAACGACAAAAAACAAGGTGATAATACCGAAAGGAGCGTACCCAATGCGCTGGACATTGCGTTTACTTCTCACATATAGCCTCTTCGCCGGGGTTGCGTGCGGAGACCCAGCCCTCAGCCTTCTCGAACCCCCGGTTGCGCTACAACAGGCCGGTTCGGGACCCCATGTCGAACAGAACATCGTACGCCAATCCGCAACCGCTGAACCGCTTCAAACCCTGAGCACAAGCTTTTGGGCGGTTCAAGGTGAAGATCGGCGTGTGACCATAGACTATGACCTGGATCCTGTGACCGCCGAAGCGTGTGATTGCGGCACGTTCGTCAGACTTCGGATCAGAAAAGAGTCGCTCGTGAACCGCCCCGACGGTACACCGATCGCCGAAGGCGACTCCATACTCATCACCGTGACGGTGGATCCACAGGACTTTCTAGCGACTCTGGAACCTACCGGCCTCCAGTTTGATCCAGACGATCAGCCACAACTTAAATTCTGGTATGGCCGGGCAGATCTGGATTTAAACGGGGATGGCGTGGTAGACGCCCAAGATCGGGAGATTCTTGATGAGCAAGGCCACATAGGGGTACGGGCGGACCCTGGCCAGCCGTTTTTTCCGTTGGAATCCGAACACAATGCTATACGGGAGTTCTTTGAGGTCAAACTCGATCACTTCTCGGATTATGTCGTCCTTTGGTAGCATAGAACAGGGGTTCACCTCGCTAACGCAGCTAAGAGAAGCGCGTGGATTAGCCGAAGCCGGGAAGTACGCCGCTGTCGTCGAGTACTTGCGGGACAAGCCGCCTGAAGACTTGGACCGATCGCCCACGCTTGCTCTAATCTACGGAACTAGTCGTGCCCGACTTGGTGAGCACACCGCGGGAGCAGCGTGGATCACTGTAGCTCTGGAACGCGCTCAGGAAGTGGGCGATCGCCATATCGAGGCGAGAGCCTTGAATGGCCTCGGTGCCATTCATCTAGAGACCGGTTGCTTGGACGAAGCGGTAGGGTTTTTCGAACGTGCCCTGGCCGTTGCGCAGAATGAAGCAAACCATGGCATGATCGGGAGGTGCTCAAACAATCTCGGGATCATCGAAGACATGCGAGGCAACCGTGCAAAAGCCATCGCCGCCTTTTCACGCGCACTAGTGGCGTTTGAACAGGCGGGAACAAACCGCACAGATGCCGTCAATGCAAACCTCGCGGTCGTGTACGGCCATATGGCAAACTTTCAAGGAGCGTTAGAAGCAGCAAACCTCGCCGTCACTGCTGCCCGTCAACAAAAGGATGGAGCGCTGCTGGCCGAGTTGCGATGCGTCCGCGCGGAGGTGCATCTCCTCATCGGTGACATGAGATTCGCCCGAAAGGATATCGAGGCCGCGTTGTCCACACATCGAGGGATTAACGATGTGGCCGGGGAAGCAAGCGATCTTCGTGTTCTCGGACTCACGCTTCGCGCGGAGGGAAGCGACGGCGAGGCCGAGCGTGTCTTGCGAGGCGCGGTAACGATGGGGGAAGCACTCGGCAAACCCTACCTCGCGGCTTCCGCGGGTCGTGACCTTGCGGAACTTCTACACCATAACGGCCGCCAAGAAGCAGCGCGAATGGTTGCTGCGCCCGCGCAAGCAAGGTTCGCAAAACTTGGAGCCGTGCAGGATGCGAAGCTGCTCGAATACATTGTAGACGTCAAGTAAACTGGTTGTTAAGACATCTGACAGTCGACTGATCATGCGCTCCGACCCAAAGCCCGCTGTGCGATCGCAAAGGTCCTTCATCCCCTTCGCTAAGAAAATGACGGACCACGGCCTACCGGCCCCGGTCATACAAAACTTTCGGCGGCACTATGACCTACTCACCGAAGGTCATACCGGTCACCTCCCTTCTGCCGCGCTTACAGAGATCCGAGATTTACCAACGCTCGACGCGTTGCCGCCGTCGTCCGCTGTTGCGGTCCGGGCCATACAAAAAACGGCAATGATTAAATTGAACGGCGGCCTCGGGACTGGCATGGGAATGGCGAAACCAAAGAGCCTACTTCCTCTCAGACATGGGCTGACGTTCCTCGACCTCGTCGCAAAGCAGACTCTCGCCCTGCGCGAGCGGTTTGATTGTAAGCTTCCACTGATTCTCATGAACAGTTATCACACGAGGAAGGACTCCCTCGCAGCACTACAACAATACGGCGGCCTCCACGGTCCAATACCCCTCGACTTTCTGCAGCACAAAGTTCCTCGCATTCGGGCGGACGACCTGGCTCCGGTCATTTGCCCTACCGACCCCGATGCCGAGTGGTGTCCTCCTGGACACGGAGACATCTACATGGCTTTGTGGTGTTCGGGACTACTGCAAACACTCCTAGATCGAGGCATCGAATACGCTTTCATCTCCAATTGTGACAACCTTGGCGCTATTCTCGATCTCCGCATACTGGAATGGTTTGCGCGAGAACAAGTTCCATTCTTGATGGAGGTGGCCGAGCGCACCGAATCGGATCAAAAAGGCGGGCACCTCGCCCGGCTGCGCAACGGCAAGTTTACGTTGAGGGAATGGGCGCAATGTCCGCCAGGTGAAGCTGATGACTTTCGGGATATTCAACGCTACCGGCACTTCAATACAAACAACGTATGGATAAACCTGAAAGCGTTTGATCGACTGCTTCGCGCAAACGACGGGTGCCTACCGTTGCCGATGATGTGTAACGCAAAATCGCTCGAGCCTCAAAATTCCTCGGCAAACATTTTCTATCAACTCGAAACGGCATTGGGCGCCGCAATATCCTTGTTCGACGACGCCCGCGTGTTGACGGTCGCCAGAAACCGTTTCATTCCGGTAAAGACCACCAACGACCTCTTGCGAGTGTGGTCTGATAGATATCAACTCACAAACGATTTCCGACTGGCGTCTGCCTCGGACCGGATCGGCAACGATATTTTGGTGGACCTGGATCCTGATTGGTACAGAAACATTGACCAGTTCACTAAGAGATTTCCTTACGGTTCTCCATCGCTCAAGAATTGCACCCGTCTAAAGGTGTTAGGGGACGTTCGGTTTGGTAAGCAGATCGTGATGAGGGGCGATTTGACGATTACCAACGCCGAAAACGCTCCACGCTATTTGGCCGACGGTGCGGTGCTACAAGAAACCAACACATGAACACCGGTCCTGCCCGAACTAGGCTTTATGAAGGGGGAATGGCAGTGCCCCGCACGTCACGCATCCGGTGCTTGGCCACATACTTTGTTCCAATGAATCTCCGCACTAGATAGACGTACCGGAACAAAACGATCCGTTAGTATCGTTTCGGGACACACCGCTCTAAGAAAACTTCTGCAGTAAAACCATTGTCTTCAACAACTTAGGACGATTGCCCAGCACGGAATACGCTTTGCTTTGTTGCCGTGCATGAAAACGAGAGTTCTGCTATACAGCCACGACTCCTTAGGGCTTGGTCACTTCCGACGCATCACGACAATCTGCAAGAGTTTGGTTCGTGGCTCGTCTTCGGTGTCCGCCCTTTGTGTTACCGGATCTCCGCGTCCCGATCTGTTCGAGCTGCCGCCACAAACTGACTATGTCAAGCTTCCAAGCATAGCCAAAAATCAAAGTGGTCAGTACGTGTCGCGGAGCATGAACGAACCGCTCTCGAAGGTTGTTGGTCTTCGAGGCCAGATCCTCAAACAAACCGCTCGCCACTTCAGGCCGGACATCGTGTTGGTTGACCACTGTGCCGTTGGTGTGGGTCATGAACTATTACCGATGCTCGAGGATCAACGCAGCAGAGGCGGGGCGGTCAGGGTCATACTGGGCATGCGAGACATTCTCGACTCGCCCCAACGGGCCAAGGAGCAAATGGCCCGCCCCGCAGTCCGGCGGGCATTGCAGCAGCTGTACGATGAGATACTCGTCTACGGTCATCAGCATGTCTGCGATGTCAACATTGAATACAACCTGCCACCAACCGTTCGGCAAAAAACGAAGTACGTTGGCGTGGTTTGCTCACTCGACCGGCGTCCGCGACCGACTCCCGCGACCGGGCACTCAGTTAATCATCAATCGCCGCGGATCCTGGTAACAGCCGGTGGCGGCGAAGATGGTATGCCATTGTTCGAGTGTGTATTACGGTTTCTTCAACGCAAACATGAAACTGTCAACCTCGACACGACGATCGTGACCGGTCCACTTCTACGGCGCGCATCCGTGGTTCAACTACGGCAACGAGCCAAAGAGGTTCCGCGAGTCGAAGTGCGGACCAGCACGTCCAAATTTCATCGCCTGCTTTGCTCGGCAGATCTCGTCATCTCCATGGGTGGATACAATTCGGTTTTCGAATCGCTCGCGTTGAGAAAACGTGTGTTGGTATTCCCACGGTCTCATCCGCGACGAGAACAGCTGGATCGCACACGGCGATTGAGCCGACTTGGCTTGATCGACGTATTGCCACCCGAAGTACTTGCCGACCCGGAACAACTTGGCAGTTACATCCGGCACACGCTCACACGAACTATGATCGATCCGGACGAACGGGGTCTACGTTTTGACGGAGCAGACGTAACCGCGCGTCACTTGCTTGCGGGCCGAGTATCGGCGTCCACGTCCCAACACCCCTTAATAACCAACTCCACATCGACCTATGCAGGGAGTCACGCATGAAGACCGGATATGTGCTCAACAAATTTCCAAAGTTGTCGGAAACCTTTGTCCTAAACGAGATTCGCGAACTCGAACGGCAGGGTGAGGACGTGGTCGTCTTTGCGCTCTCACAACCCGATGACGGCCACTACCAACATCAAGTTTGCGAGTTACAAGGCACCGTACACTATCTAGGCATCACAAAACCTGCGTCGTTTGGAGAGCATCTCAAGAATCACAAGGGGTTTCTCAAGAGCGTTGAGACTACCGTTGTCGATCTCATTTGGAAGCTTCTCGATACTGGCGACCGAGATCTGTTCAAACGAGCCCGATGGGCGCTCGAACTCTCGATCCTAGCGGATGCCTTGGGGGTGCAACGCCTACACTCGCACTTCGCGGGCACGGCAGCCGAAATAGCGTGCTTGGCCTCAGGAGTACTGAACATACCGTTCAGCATGACGTGTCATGCAAAGGACCTCTATCATGAAAGTGTTGATCCGTCAGCCTTTCGCAGCCTCGTTGACAAAGCCGATCACGTCGTCACGGTTTGCAACGCCAACCACTCCTACATTGAAGAACACTTACTCGGTCACCGTTCTGACAAACTGCACACAGTGTACAACGGGGTTGACATCGAATACTTCCAACCGCAAGAACACGTGCCGAATGAGCCGCCGCTATTGTTAGGTGTTGGTCGTCTCGTAGAGAAAAAGGGCTTTGATATCTTGATCGATGCGGTTTGGGCGTTGGAGCGACAGGGACGCAAATTCGAATGTGTAATCGTGGGTGAGGGAAGAGAGCGGCAAGCACTAGAAGACCGCATTACTCATAGTGGTGTGCAGTCGGTCAAACTTGTCGGCGCACAACAATCGACCAGCGTTCGCGACCTTCTCCTACGCGCTTCGTTGCTTGTGCTCCCGTGTATCGTGGATTCAGCGGGCAACCGTGACGCGCTCCCGACCGTCATTATCGAGGCCATGGCGTCCGGCACACCCGTCGTCAGCACACCGGTCGGAGGTGTTGCGGAAATGGTAGAGGACGGCAAAACGGGAACGCTCGTACCCCAACGAGACTCGCACGCCCTTTCGGTCGCCATCGCAGAACTCTTGGATGACGACGTACGCCGGCAGCGCTACGGCCGAGCGGCAAGAACCCGAGCTGTCGAATGCTTCAACCTACAACGCAACGTGTCCCAGTTGAGGGAACTGCTTCGCACAACCGAACCCGCGCTGGCGGTGGTGTGACATGGGCGTGCCCAAGCTGGCGTATGTTTGCACCGACCAGGGCATAGCCCCGGACGGCGCCAAGGGGGCGTCGGTTCACTACCGGGAAATGGGGCAAGCCTTAGTCGAATCAGGTGTCGATGTAGAAGCGGTGGTGCGCCGTGCACCTCGGTTGCCATTCGACAGGTTTCCGCTCCAAGTCGCCAATCAAACGGAGCGTCGTGACCGCCGGGCGATGCCTCATGACCCGGTTGCGACTGAACTGGAAGCGCTCATTGATCAATCGGGAGTACTGAGGGCCCTCGAGCGGACCGCACCGGTAGACGCAGTTTACGAACGCTACTCAATCACAGGCTTGGCGGGACTTGCGTATGCTCGGCGACATCACGTGCCTTTCGTTCTCGAGGTCAACGCTCCGTTGTGGGAGGAGGCACATCGTTACCGGTCACTGTCACTCGTCAACCTAGCACACGCGGTTGCCACTGAGTTATTCACGCACGCGACACATATTCTTGCTGTGTCCGAAGCGATGGAGCGACGGGTCGTCGCGGAGGGTGCCGATCCAAGTCGCGTACACGTTTTTCCAAACGGCGTGAACGCGCGTTTCTTGAAGGCAACCCAAGCGGCCCGTGCGCCACAACCGTTGACGGGGAAAAAACTCTTGGTATTCGTCGGTTCGCTCAAACCGTGGCATGGCGTAGAGTTCCTCCTGGACGCCTTTTTGGCTGCGCGTTCAGACGACGTCGGGTTGTGGATAGTTGGGGACGGACCGTTGCGTTCAGCCGTGGAAGCCGCAGCGCGCAAGCACCCTAACCGGATCGTGTATGAGGGTGCCGTGGATCACGAAGACATTCCGCACATTCTTCAGGCAGCGGATGCCGTCGTGGCACCATACACAAACGAATCGCCGGACTATTTCTGTCCACTCAAAGTCGTCGAGGCACTTGCGACCGGGGTGCCCATCTTGGCCGCACGCGTGCCGGCGGTGCGAGACTTGGGGGTCGATGCCGCAGACATTCGGTGGTTCAAGGCCGATTCTGTATCGGATTTCGACCGAGCGCTGCGGGCGTTGTTTTCACATCTCCCACAGGCACGTCGCGCCGCTCGCAACAACAGGGCAATAGCCCGGGACCACTTCACATGGCAGCGCCGCGTTACACAACTATGCGATCTGCTAGATTGGCAGATCGCCGCCACTGCCAAGCCGGTTGGTGTTGGATGAGTGCGAAGATCGCCGATTCCGGCCGACAGATTCACGACGCGTACCGGGTATTTCGCCGTTTGATTCGTTACGCTGCGCGGCAAAAAGGGTCGCTGCTTTTGGTGTTTGGCGCCACGATATCACTCATCGTGATGGATCTGCTGAAGCCATGGCCCATCAAGATCGTTGTCGATCAGATCATTCTCGGCCAAGCGTGGGCGATCCTGCCCGACGTCCTGAGTGGACCGGAAGGTCGGTTCCCGTTGCTTGTGATTTGTTGCGTCGCGGTACTCGTTTTCGCCGCCGCAAGCGGCGTGTTGGCATATTCAAGCACTGTACTCATGGCGCAAACGGGCAACGAAGTCGTGGCGCGGATACGCCAAAAACTGCATCAACACCTACTCCGATTGTCTCTGAGGTACCACCAGCATCAACACCGCGGTGACCTCTTGGTTCGATTGACTGGCGACGCTGCGAACATGAAGACGTTTCTGATTGAGGGAATTTTTTCCCTTGGCCAGGAACTCATCATGATTGGCGGGGTGATCGCAGTATTGCTCCTTATCAACAAAGAACTGGCCGTCTTGTCGGTCGCCACGGTGCCAACCGTCGCGGCGATCTTGTACTTGTACGGCGGCCGTTTGAAGCTCGCAGCGAAACGGCAACGTCAAAAAGAGGGCGAAATCGCCACGACAGCTGCGGAGGCGCTTGATTCTATTCCCGTCATTCAGGCTTATCAGCTAGAGCGCCAGGCATCTGAATCGTTTCGAAAACGAAACAAAAAAAGTAAAGCCGCCGGCGTTGCGGCCGCGCGACTCGAAGGCGCCATGAGTCGTTGGACTGAGATGGGAATAGCCGTCGGTACAAGTGTCATCTTGTTTTTCGGAGCTAGCCAGGTACTCAACAACCAATTGAGCGCGGGGGAGTTGATCGTTGTGCTCTCTTACGTACGGACGCTTTACCGGCCCATGCGCCGCATCGTTACGCGCTCGTCAAAAGTATTGAAGGCATCGGCGAGCGGCGAGCGCATACTCGATGTCCTCGAGGAGGAGTGTGATCTTCCCGTACCCAAACACCCCATCTATCCGACTGCTATTGCCGGCGACATCCGGTTTGTTCGAACGGCTTACACCTACGACGCGGGGAGGACGGCACTCCGCGATGTAGACCTGCATATCGCTATCGTGTTCCAGCACCCGGTGCTCTTCGACGGGTCGATACGCGAAAACGTCTCGATGGGTGCGGTCAGCGAACCCAGCGACGCGGCTGTGGCCGAAGCCATGGAGCTGTCGGGGGTAGCCCAATTTGCCAAACGGTTCCCTAACAGCGTAGAAACCAATGTCGGTGAAGGCGGTGCCGCGCTATCGGGCGGCGAGCGGCAACGGGTTGCCCTGGCACGCGCCCTGATTCGACGCCCGGCCGTCTTGATTCTTGACGAACCGACTGCGTCGCTTGACGCAGCGTCACGGCTTCTGCTTGTGGACCGCCTCATCCCTGTACTCCACGGTGCCACGATCATCACCGTCACACACGATCTCGAGAGCATAACCTGGGCTGATCGTGTAGTGGTCTTAGAGCATGGCCGCATCATCGCTGATGGTTCACACCGGGACGAGTGCATGTCGCGCTGGACAGAACCGCATAGTCAAACAACACGCTCCAGTATTCTAGACGAGGTACCTCCGAATGGTTGAACATGCATTGCTTGCCGAACGCTCCGTTTGTGAACCGAATTTCCACCTGGGAAGCAAGTCAGCGATGGATATAATGGAGCTTGTCCATCGCCACATGTGTAATACGTGTTCGATACGTGAGTGTCATCCGTACATGATACGATACAAAGGTGAGGACGGCAGCCTCGTCGCTTTCAAAATTGTTCTGATGCACGAAGGAGTACAAAAAATTGCGTTTGTGACCGCCCGGACCGGACCAGATTGGCGCCTGCGCAGTGAATGGGAACGCTTTCGAGGAATCGTCCACACATCATGCCACCCACTGAGACCGCACTACTTGGACGAAAGACATGGAGTCCTACTTCTGTCATTTCCGTTGGATCGTAAACTTCGAGACATCGGTTCCCTGTTGGACGTTCGTAGGGTCAGACGCCTCCTGTACGCTGAGAGAATAGGACCACAGGGGGACGGGTGGAGAATCCAAAGACAAAAAAGCGACGTGTCGGTGGCGAGCTTTCGCCCGGAACGGCGCGTCGTACTTCGCTGGCGAGTCTCGTTCAAGAATGATTTGACGAAGGCAACGCAAACCGACGTGTACTTTCTTCGACTCCATGCGGATCCACCAGACGCAAGAATAGGGGAAATCCAGTTGCGGTTAGACGAAGTCGGATTTCCACACGCGCGGGTCCTCGCCCGGCCGCAAACAAGCCTCACAATAGAGCAAGGAATTCCGGGTCATTCCATTCGCATCGGCAGCCCCGGTTCAATAACGCAACTACAAGACGTTGGGCGTTTGCTAGCCCGGCTCCACGCAACGGCCCCTCCATCGACCGGACCGACATCCACGCCCACGAGACTTATCGAAACAGCCGACGCTTGTTGCCGCGACCTTGGACTTGTCGATGATACGTTCATGCGTGGCGTCCTGAGTCGGCTGGAACGACTACGTCATGATGTGCCGGCTGCTCGTAGCAACCCCGTCATCATTCACGGAGACTGTCACCTGCACCAATTTGTCACAGGTCCAACAGGGCTCGCGTTGATCGACTGGGATCGTACGGCTCTCGGCCATCCGGCTCAAGATCTCGCCACGTTACACGCGCACCTCGTACTGGAGGAGCCGGACATGGCCGGACGCGCAAG
>JAZDDC010000401.1:0-4988 GCA_036679565.1 Gemmatimonadota bacterium | reverse complement strand
GCGTGCGGTGTTCGGCAAATATTTCAAAACAGCCAAACAGGCGAATGCCTATGCCCGTAAACCCGAGAAAATCGCAAATAAAGTCTATGCGAATCGCATGGGGAATGGGCCCGAGTCCAGCGGGGATGGATGGAAGTATCGGGGCCGCGGACTCATCCAACTCACCGGCAAAAATAATTACACCGCGTTCGCCAAATGGATGGGTGACAACAAAATACTCGACGATCCTGACCGGGTCGCCAGTGAATACGCGGTGCACTCCGCCGTTTTCTATTGGGACACACACAAACTGAACAAGATCGCCGATCAAGATGACGTCAAGAAAATGACCAAGGCAATTAACGGTGGCTACAATGGGCTGGCACACCGCAGAGAGCTTCTCAACAAGGCAAATAGTCTGCTTGCGATGCTCGATCTTGGAGCCGCTCGGCGAAGTCGGTCTTAAGCTGGCAACGTCGTGTCAACCCACACGTACGAAACTGATGAAGATATCAGCAGAGGATCCATGACACGCGTCCTCATCACAAGTGGCAAAGAGATCCCACGCATGTTCGGCGAGTTGCGCGCAGCGCGGAAGAAGGGATTGGTCCGGATTCGAGAGCCGGCCAACCCGCGAGAAATCTTCAACAAATCATGGGGAACGCTGGAAGCGATACCCGGACTGGACATCGTCGTATTGAGCAAGGCGGATTCCGACGGTTACCCATGCAAGCGCGAAGTATTCGACGCAACGTACGAAGAAGCCGAGCCGGGATCGGGACAGTTCCGCAAGACGGCGCTCTCCCGCCTCGTGCAAGTACCGAAAGGATTCACCGTCGAGGTCAAAACAACGGAAGGTATGTTAACCGCGGAGCATCCGGACTACGTGGTCATCGGCGTCAACAATGAAGTATATGTCAACGCGTATGGGAGAGTCGATCGTCTTCGCGGCCCCTGTTTCTCAAGCTTTTCCGCTACACTCATGTGACATTCTCAATGTAAACGCCGTTAACGAGTACGCTTCGTGTGTTTCCGTCAAAACAACCGTTTAGACGCTAACGATCGCAATAGGTCTTTTAAGCCGGCCGGACCATGACCGGTACCGAACTCGTTTGACAGTCGCCGGTTCTCCTTTTTTTGTATGCACCCGCCGTATATAAGGAGGTACCGAACTCGTTTGACAGTCGCCGGTTCTCCTTTTTTTGTATGCACCCGCCGTATATAAGGAATACGTCAAACGTGGTAGAATTTCGGCCAGGAGCTCAGAGAACGGTTGGCAACACCTTACCAAGGCTGAGGATCAATCGAATTAACAATCCCCTGCTTTTGAGGTTCTCACGAGTATAACCCGGCAACGTCTCCGACATCGGTAAAAAATCTTCGTGCACCGGATATCGAGGTGATTCGCTCCGCGGCAGTCGCCAGGGATATCCAGTTCAAAATTCGTTACCTTCGACATGTTGGCCCGCGAAGCTCATCTCATTTCCTCATCGGCTTCAACAACAAACGGGGTACCATGTCCATAGCAGAGGAATTGACCCGCGCGCTCACCGGTCAGTTTACACCGATACTACCACTGGATCTCGACACGAATCGGAAGTATGTCATTTTTTCGGACCAACATAAAGGGGCCGGCGACGGCGCCGATGAGTTCAGAAAGTGCAAAGGCGCCTACGAAACGGCACTTCAACATTATCGGACTTCAGGGTACACACTAATCCTCCTTGGTGACGTCGAAGAATTGTGGGAACAGGGATTTAAAGCCGTGCGAAAAGAATACGATGCAATCCTTCGGCTCGAAGGCAGCTTCTCGGCTGGTCGGTATCTTCGGGTGTGGGGCAACCACGACGATTACTGGATGTCCGACAAAAAGGTGCGAAAACACCTCGCTCCGTATATGCCGGCAGGCGGTGTGTATGAGGCACTGCGATTCGAGATCGAAAGGGGGGGACAGCGGTTGGGGCGCGTGTTCATGATCCACGGTCACCAGGGGACATTCGGGTCGGACAAGATTCGTGGGATCGCGCGTTTCTTCCTTAAGTTTTACCGGATACTTCAACGCGTGCTAGACATCGGGAAGACAACTCCGGCCAAGGACGTGTGCCTGCGTGGCGAGCACGACCAGCGCATGTACGATTGGGCTTCGAAGCAGGATGGCCTGATTATGATTGCCGGCCATACGCATCGGCCGGTTTGGGGGTCGCGAACCCATCTCCAGAAGCTGGAGGATGAATTGGCCGATCTCAAGACGCAACCGCCGTCGCCCACCGGCGATCGCCTCATCAAAGAGAAGACCGACGAAATCGCCGATCGGCGGCGTAAGTCCGGAGACTGCAAAGACGTTCGGAAGCCGAAGCCGAGTTACTTCAATACGGGGTGTTGCAAGTTTTCCGACGGTGACATCACGGGCATGGAATTAGAAGGCGATACGTTAAGACTCGTGAAGTGGACCAGAGACGAAAGATCAACAGGTGGACAGCCATCCGTCAGGAATATCCTGGAAGCGGACTCATTACAGCACATCATCACCAATCTGTGAGGGTTTTCCCGAGGGTCTTTAGGAAACCATCTCCACTTTCCAGAAGTGTTTCATGAAAACACGACAACTGTAAACAAAACAAGTCGGCGGCTTGCGACACTTCCTGGTGTTTTTCGATCAAAGCATCACAACATTTGATTGGCACTGTCACATCAGAGACGTCTGACGTCCCGCACAATCTGATCGTCAATCCACGTCACACCGTCATCGAACGAGATATCGGTGCGAATACTGAAGTGATCCGCGCCGTGCAACTCGTACCGCGTTCGGAAGATCCGTTCGCCCCGCCGATCGGTGGCGCGCCCCTTGAACACCGGCGGTCCTTCGACCGATTCGGCGCTTGACGTCGAAACAGCGTTCGTCGCTGCGTGGTATTGGGTTGCGATAAACTCCGATTTGGACGTGTCGTAGTAGACGACCGTGGTTCCCGACGTGCGACCCTCGTCGATGATGAAGAGGAAATCATCCTGCGCCTTGTGTACCACCATGGCGTTGGAGAAAGCGTAGGGGTCGGCAACGTCGGTGACGAGAGAACGGATCGAGTCGGCGGTTGGTGATGCACCCGGAAGAAAAGCTGTCCATGACCGGCCGTCGAAGCGCGTGATGCCACCTCCGCGAGTCGTATACCACAGGGTTCGATCGCTACCTACGTGGTCAGGGGTTCTGAAGTTCCCCTCGACGACCCATTCGCCCATCATGAAGTCGAGCGCCTTTAGCTCGGGCGGAACCGCGATGTCATCGAACTGTGCCACAGCGGGGACCGTAACAATTGCGGCCCCCACGGCCACGGCCATGAGAGTAAGGCGGTGAGGAAATCCACGTGCCATTTTACGTTCTTCCGGCGAGAGAATTGTGACTGGCACGGAAGTGTATCAACCTACCCACGGAACTGAACTGGGATTGCGGTGTGTTGGCGAATTCTTGCGGTAAACGGTTAGGTCCCTCCTGCAATCACCCTCTACCCGGATTCGATCACACTGCAGCGACACCCTGCTTTTGGTGCTGGTGCGCGATCCAAACGGACGACCGTGGCCTTGAGCGTGGAGCGCAGAGACCGTAACTCCCGCAACCGTTCCTCCACTTCCGCAAGCCGCCTGGTTACGGTCTCCCGAACATGCTCGCACGGCGGCCGCCCACCGGCGGCAATCTGCATGACCTCCCGAACATCACCCAGCTTGAGTCCGGACGCCTGGGCCTTCTTAATGAATTGGAGGTCATCGACAACGTCGGCCCGATAATCTCGGTAACCGCCCGGTGTGCGCTCCGGGGAAAGCAGCAACCCCTCACGTTCGTAGTACCTGATCGTGTCCGGGGTGATCCCCGCTTTCTTCGCCAGCTCCCCGATCCGCATGATACGCCCTCCAAAGACTTGGACTCGCCTTCCAACGTCAAACAACTATGGAGCGTACTTTAAGGTTGCGTCCACTGCAAGGCTTGATGTTTGAGGAGCGACCAGGAATTGCAGTGAAGGCGACGATGGACCTAGACGCCCCTTGACCTTAGAGTGCACTCCAATGTTTAACTTCTTTACCGTACGCCAACTCGTCGCTCGCCGGTGCTCGCAACCAGGGTCGAGTGAAAGACCCCAGCCCAGGATGCAGATCATATGGTGAATTCAATACTTGGCGATACAACTCGTTCAAGACCCGCCAACCCGGAATATGTTGGCGCGAACAACGTTTGCGCGCGGAGGGCCTCCTTGCTTGTCGCGGCGTTATCGACAGCAGTGACGCTGGCTCCCGGGAGCATCACGGCCCAGGCATTACCATTCCACACCGCCACAGCAATCACAACCGGATTCGAAGAATCCGCCGCACGCACGTTTTCTTCATTCTTCGGCCGTGGGGGGTTGCGAAGTGACGGCGTGGGAATCACCGATCCGATGCAACGCAACATCGATGTTTACGTGCAGGGTTTTGGTATTCTGCCCTACGCCATTACGCCAATGTGGACCACGCGGATCGCCGTGCCGCTTGTGCGTAAATCCATGGGTTTCACCGCATTGAGCGGGGCACAAGACTATTCGGCCAGTGGGATCGGCGACATACTCGTGGACACAAAGTTGATCTTCTTTAGTCAGAACCAGCTGAAGGGAACCACACGAATAGGGATTCAAGGCGGTGTAAAGATCCCCACCGGTAAAACTGACGCCATGTTGCCGAACGGGACTGTTGCGGCTCGCCCACTGCAACTGGGCTCGGGCTCCTGGGATTTTCCTTTCATGGCGTTGTTCACGATGATACGCGACCGTTTCGGTTTGTTGGCCAACACAGGCTACCGCTTCAACACCCGCAACGCAGGGTTCGAGGCCGGTGATGTTTTCAGTTATGACGTGGCCCTGGGTCTCCGGCTTGCTCCGCTCGTGTACAAGTCCCTCAGGGACAAATCGCTCATTGTCTATCTGGAGTTAAACGGTGAGATAGCGAGGCACAGCCAAATCGCGGGTGCGCCCAATCCGGATTCCGGCGGG
>JAZDDC010000400.1:0-5403 GCA_036679565.1 Gemmatimonadota bacterium | reverse complement strand
TCCTTGCCACCATCATCAAACCGCCACGGGCGACGACGGAACGTCCACATACCCGCGTACACGTTTCTCGGATTGGACAGGTCGATGTCCATATCAGAGCAACCAGTATCTTGGTCGATATAGAGAACCTTGGTCCACGACTCTCCGCCGTCAGTCGTCTTGAAAACACCACGTTCTTCGTTGGGGCCCCACTCGTGGCCCATCGCACAAACAAGGGCAATGTCCGGATCACGCGGATTCACGACGATTCTGTTGATCCGTTCGGTATCAGCCAATCCCAAATGCGTCCACGTGCTGCCGCCATCGGTCGATCGGTAAACACCGTCACCATAGGACACGGAGTTGCGCGGGTCGGCCTCGCCAGAACCCAACCAAATCACGTTGTGGTCGGAAGGGGCAACGGCCAGAGCGCCAACGGAGTACGTGTTTTCATCCTGCCACTGACCATCGAACGTTATACCGCCGTTGGTCGTCTTCCACACACCACCGTCCGCGCCACCTACCCAGAACGTTTTGGGGTCACTCGGGATTCCAACGATAGCGGACACTCGGCCACCCATGTTGACGGGACCGATATGCCGCCACTCAGGTTCGCCCAGAGCGTTGGCGATCGCTTCGTAGTCCTGAGCCAAAACCGGCCTAACACCAATGCCAGCTAGGGCAAGACTTAGGACGAGTGTACGATTCCGTAAGCCGAACATCATTCCTCCTCTAGAAGATCGTCTAACTCTGCGCCTTCCAACGATCATAACGTTGTCGCAAAGTGATCACCGGGTTGGCGTTTTCATCCGGCTTAATATTTAGGTCCGTTACATCGATGTAGAGCGTGTAGTCTCCATTATTAACGGAATCGCCCTCTCGGTCATCGGGGTCGGCGGCAAGGATATATGCGACATGGGCGTTGCGGCTATAGCAAGACGCATCCGGCACGGGTTCCGTCTCGCAGGTACATCGCACATCCCCACCCGCCGCGTCCGCAGCCTCCATGGCCGCCATCACACGATCGGTGAGTGATCCGTCCTCCGCCTTAAACGCCGCGATGGCGTCGAGTACAACCGCGTCAGACGCCAAGATATTTCCCTGAATCGAAACGTATATCTGTGCTCCGGGCACAGAGTCCTGGACGGCCAGCGAAGCGGCTCCATTTTGGTCACCCGAAAACCCTGCGCGTCGACCCATCATATCGACAATCCCGAACTGCCGACGTTGAAACGAAGAGTCAGCCGCCAACAATTCAATGATCTGCTCAGGATGTGTGCCCTTTTTGAGTTCATTGTAGATGAGCCATTGGTTGGCACGTGTTCGATCGACACCTGCTTGCGCCGCTGCCACGCCCACACCCGGCACGACGATGGCCTGGACATCCATGAGGCCCCTGGACGGAAAGCGGAGCAACCTCGCCTGCGCCACACACGTTGCGGATGCGATGACAATCCGTCCCGTCCGAGCATCAACCGCAACAACCGACCACGTAGCCGACAAAACGGTTGCACCGGCCACGAGAAACACAACGAGAAGACCGACGGCCCTACCGATCGTTTTGGTATTCATCCAAACCTCAATGTATTTTCTTGGGTCGCGAAATATCAATCGTATGTGGCAGAGAACACGGCAGCCGCGCGGCCATTAAAGCGCATCAAAGCGCATCAAAGGATCGAATGCCGGTCGCGAAAAAACGAAAACCGGGCTCACGGACCGACACGCAACCCACGCCCGGTTACTCGCAGCTTTGACACTTGTTGTTGTTGATACCGCCGTGACGCTCGAGCAACGCGATGGTTTCGGGGAACGGCTGTACCCTCTGCTGCGGGCCGTTCGCCATATCGACAGTCGTCTGGCCTCGGCGACTTACCAACGTTACGTCCGCACCATTCTGGACCAGGTATTCAATCACGTCATTGTCGCCTCGGGCCGCTGCGTTGTGTACCGCAGTGTAACCGTCATGATCGCGTACGTTGATATCAACGCCGAGAGAATCAACAAGGTATCTGACGGCAGGCAGCCATCCGTTCGGAGCGTGACGATGCTGTTGGCCAATACGCGACGTGCCGTATCCTACGCCGGATGCGGCGTGCAAGGGATGGACGGCTGGACCACCCACAGCAACAGGCTCCAAACCGGAAGGATCCACCTCATCTTCTTTTGTGCTGTCCGGCACTAGTATATTAGAACGGCGGAACCGGCGGGACACCGGTTTGACCGTTGGAATATTTGGATCCGCGCCATGTTGGATCAACAGGCGCATTGCCTCAACATCCGTGGCGTACGCGGCGCGCCAGAAAGCTGTGGCCCCGGAAAAATCGACACCCATCCGACCGGCATTGTATGCGGCATACCAGATGTGCGTCTTGACACGAACGTTGGGATCGGCACCCCGTTCGAGTAGCGCACCCATCAGGTTGAGGTATGTCGTCTCTTGCTGCTTATTCGCGGTGGGTTGCGGGTACCACGTGCGCAACGCCCACTCATTGTTAACAGTGGCAAACAACGGAGCAGCTTCATCTTCACTCGCAAGGTTGGGATCTGCACCCTGGTCCAACAGATACATGGCTACGTCGTAGTTGCCATTGACAATCGCGACGAGTAACGGACTCGACTCGTCCCCCAGGGTCACGCCGTTCACGTCCGCACCCGCCTCCAACAACACACGCACCACGTCACCGCGCCCATCCCGGGCGGCGTAGTGTAACGCCGTCATACCGCCTTGCTTGCCTACGATGTCAGAGTACGACAAGGCTCGCGGAGCGGCCGAGTCTGGTTGCGCCGAGGTATTTGGCTTTGGATCCAATCCGGCACTGTCCGGCGGTGTGGGAGAATCCGGATCGGGTTCTGGTTCTGCGGTCTGCGTCCGATGCCGACGCGGTTCCGCAGTCCGCGCGCGGTCAGGTCCGCCCGCGGCAGTATGTGGCATTGCACCTGAGGAATCGGCAATCGGCTTCGCGGTCGAATCCGGCACTGCGACCGTCGTGTCGGGTGCGGCCGGTCGTTCTTCCTCTTCTGGCTCCCGCGCAGCAGCAACAATCCGGGCACGTCGGCGCCGGGCGATTCCATCGGCCTTATCTCTCTCCCGGTAGTCTACAACTTCGGACGCAAGCGACACATCGGCGCCCCCTGCCAACAAGACCTCTACCGCGGTCACGCGGTTGTATGCGGTCGCGAACATCAACGGCGTTCGGCGAGAGTAGGTCTCCCGCGCGTTCACATCCGCGCCGTGCTGCAACAATAGTCGCAGCATCTCCGGGTCACCTGCTTGCGCAGCAAAGTGTATCGCGTTGACACCGGTTGAGGTCCGTGCACCTGCTGGCCAAGTGCAACGGCGTATAGGCGCCGAGTCGTGTGGTGGATTCCAAGTTGGCGCCTGCGTAGATCAGCACACTCGTCATCGCAGTATCGTCCGCCAATGCTGCCCAATGCAATGCGGTCATACCGTCACCCTGAGCGGCATTGACGTCTGCACCTTGGCGGAGGAGGGTACGAACCGTTTCGATATCTCGTTGCTCCGCCGCATCGGCGACGGGCGAAGTGCCCAACGGGTGCGAAGTGCCCAACGGGTGCGAAGTGCCCAACGGGTGCGAAGTGCCCACCGTGTAGGCCGCCGGTGTCGGCACCACCGCGATGAGCATCGTCAAACCAAAAACTGCAAAGAGGTTGCTACGGGGCCGACCGGCCGGTCGTGCGTCATACATGCCCAATGTTCCCCTCGCGATCAAAGTTCTTCGGTCACACTTGGCGCCGCGAACGAAAATTCTCCGGTACTGTCGCCGAAGCTGTCCAAGTCATCCAGCCCCATCTTGTGCAACAAGCTGAGCATGACATTCGCCATCGGCGTACCATCATCGGCTTTGAGATGCACACCACCCTGGAGTTGACCACCCGCACCGCCGGCCAAGAACAACGGACAACGTTTGTGGTTATGCAGGTTGCTGTCGCCCATCGGCGAACCGTATACCAAGAGGGTTTTGTCGAGAAGATTCGAATCACCTTCCATGGTATTTTGGAGTTTTTCGAGGAAGTACGGGACCATCGAAACGTGATGCCGGTTCATCGTCGCGTAATCTTTAACCCGTTGCTCACGTCCGCCGTGGTGGGATGCCGGATGGAATCCATTGGAGACGCCGCTCTCCGGATACACACGGCCGGACCCATCTCGACCAAACTTGAACGAGAAGACACGTGTGGTGTCCGACACGAACGCCAACAACTGCAAGTCGAACATCAATTTTACGTGTTCGGTGAACGAATCTGGTACACCCGCTGGCGCTTCGGGCATTTCCCGATACTCGCCGCTCTTGTTCTGAGCCTCGATCCGGTGAATTCGCATTTCGACTTCACGTATGTTGTCAACGTACTGATCGAGCCGGTGTCGGTCGGACAGACCAAGCCCACGTCGCAACCCCGCCATCTCACCCAACACCCAATCGAGAATGCTGCGATCGGTTCGACGCCGGGCCGCCCGCTGCTCAGCGGTACCACCGGCCCCAAAGAGTTGATCGAAAGCCGCCCGCGGGTCGCGAATCATCGGAAGCGGTTCGCTCTCAGAAGCCCAACTGATTGTATCCGTATAGACACACGCATAACCGTACGCGCATCCGCCCGATTGATCGACGTTTTCGATACACAGCTGCATCGATGGTATTGGCGTATCAGTACCGAACCGTTGCGCGAAAAGTTGATCCATCGACGGACCCACCAAAACATCCGAACCCTCGGTCTGCTTGGGATGCGCCTGCGTCAGGAAAACGGCACTCGATCGAAAATGATCACCGCCAATTTCCTTCGGATCGAACGCTTCGGCCATCTCTACATCCGTGTTGGACACGATGGTGAGATGGTCACGAAACGGCTCGAGTGGACTCAAACTGCTGGGAGTCAGGTCGAAATCGCGCCCAACGGTCGCCGGTGACCACAGATTCAGCGACGCCCCAAGTTCGTTACACCCCGCTGCACCGTGCACCTGCTCGATACAAACCATGCGTTTCGGATCTGCATTGACAGCTGACGCCGTCTTGGCCCAGAGCTGACGCGCAGGCACCATCGCATCGAGCATAGGCAGTCCGATGGTTGCGCCAATACCATGAAGAAATGTGCGGCGCGGAATGCGTTTCCCTGTGATAAACCCCATGGGTGTGTCCTCTTCAACTGATTAGTTCGACGAGTCGCCCTCGAACAAGGTGACCCGTTCTTTTCTTATTGGACCTCTCCCGCCGCAACTGCTTGCTGCGCCCGGTTCATGCGAAACGCCGGACTCTTTACCACACCAAAAATGAATGACGACATCCGATGATCGTTTGTGGCTGCCTCTGCGGTGATGGCTCGCACGGTCGGCATGTCGTAGTACTCGACACGACGCCCCAACCCGTAGGCCATCAAGTTTTCGACAAAATTGCGGACAACCGACTCACG
>JAZDDC010000040.1:0-3819 GCA_036679565.1 Gemmatimonadota bacterium | reverse complement strand
GACCACTTCCCGCGCATTACCGCTCACCTGAATTGTTTTTCCAATCACGGATGGGTCGCTGCCAAAACGTCTTTCCCACAATCTCTCACTGATCAAGGCGACGTTCGGAGCGTTAGGTACTTCCTCTGCGGCGGCGAACAGACGACCGTGTGTCGGGTTAACGCCGAGCACATCGAAGAGACTGCGGGAAGCTGTGATCGTTCGCACGCGCTCCGGTTCGCCATCGCCAGTGAGGTTCGATTGCGAAGCCACGTAAAGCCCGATGTTCTCAAACGCGCTGACCTGATCCCGATATTCTGTGAAGATCCCAGGAGACATGCCGATCCGATCGTAACCGAGTCCCGGAGCCGCATGCCACACACTCGTCAGCCTATCGGCGTCCGGAAACGGAAGCGGCTCGAGCAAGATGCCGTTAACTACGCTGAAAATCGCGGTGTTGGCGCCAACGCCGATGGCCAGCGTCGTGGCGGCGGCAATTGTGAACCCCATCGAACGTCTTAGGGTTCGAAACGCATACCGAAAATCGATGATTAAACGGGCGAGCATTGCGTCTCCTTTTCGGGAACTGCGTTGTGTTGTGACAGGACGGAGCGGTTTGAGGACACGATCTAAAACTCTCCGTGTCGCGATACTGAATGCTTCCCTCCAGTACCACCGGCGTGCGTGTGTAACGGCCGTGGCTGCACGTTGCGCGTATTCTTCGCGGAGATCTCCGAGAATGCTGCTACCAGCGGCGTCGCGAGGGAGCAGTCGTCGCAACGCTTGTTCGGGAATGCGTGGCGGCGAATTGGTGTTGGTCATGCCTCAATCACCGAGAAGGATGTGGTCGAGGTCACTCCAGAGATTGTCGAGTGCGCGGCGGGAAGCTCTGAGCGCGTCGATACCTGCCGCGGTCACTTCGAACTGACGCGTTGGGTGGCCGCCGCGTTCGGAGTTGGCGGAGCCGATCTCCCAACGCACATAGCCCTTCTGTTTCAACCGATCCAAAACAGAATACAACGCCCCGCGGGACACGCGTCGCTTCGCGTTGGCTTCCAGCGCTGCGCTAATTCCTGGTCCATATGCGTCGTCATTGAGCTGGAGGATGGCCAACATGACCATTTGCTCGAATTCACCAACAAAACCGTGATGTCCCATAGCCTGTCTGAAATGTAGACTCAGGCTGAAATGTAGAGCGCAACTGGGTTAATGCAAGTGCGCGCGCCAATCCGACCTTGGTATGCGCACCGTCTAGTCGTGGCGGGCGTCTGACATCCGGTATCGCTGGTCCTTGCGGCAGGTGGTTGCGGAGAATCAGCTTACTCCCATCAGGTGTCTTCACTCAGACGTTTTTTTTCAGCGAGGTGCTGATGTCCCGATGTCTTCGTTGCACTTTGGTACTGATATCGCTCGTTCTTTTTGCAACGAGCCAATCGGCAACGGCGCAAACACCCGCTGAAAATGATTCGGCCGCGGCGAAAGCGGCCAAAGATAAGTCGCTCCCGCTGATCACGACGCGAACATTGGAGTTCACCACGTCGGAGGGTTCCTGGATTTCGCTGGACCTTTCGCCGGACGGTAACACCATCGTGTTCGAGCTGCTGGGCGACCTCTACACGTTGCCACTGGCGGGCGGTGAAGCGTCGCAACTCACGAGCGGCCAGGCGTACGACATGCAACCGCGCTATTCACCGGACGGCCGGTACATCACGTTCGTGAGCGATCGCAATGGATCGGAAAACATCTGGATGGCCGATGCCGATGGCGGCAATCCTCGCGCGATTACGACCGACGAGCGAGAAAACTACATGTCGCCCATCTGGACGCCCGACGGTCAATACTTGATTGCCACAAAGGGCACGCAGCTGTGGCTGTTTCACAAGGACGGTGGTTCGGGGGTGCAAATCACCGGACACGCATCCGAGGACGGCCCCGCGCAACCGGCGCACGTGGGTCCGGCATTCGGCGACGACCCCCGCCATCTCTGGGTCAACCTTCGTGGCAACCTCGGCGGTGGTTTTGCGGCGGGTCGGTTGGAGGCAGGCTCGTGGGAATTAGAAAGTGGCCCGCCACACGGGCTGCGCAGTTCGGCCCGTCGGCTCGGTTCGTATCAAATCGGGCAACTTGATCGCGAAACAGGCCGTGTGCTTGTGCGCACACACGAGCTGGAGGGCGCGTTTCGGCCGATGCCGAGTCCGGACGGCAGATGGTTGGTGTACGCGACTCGCTACGATACTCGTGAAGCGTTGAAACTCATCGATTTGACGTCGGGCGATGAGAGTTGGCTGGTGATGGACGTTCAGCGGGATGATCACCAGGGTGGTGGCGCACGTGATCGCGACGTCTATCCGGGATCGGCGTTTACACCGGATTCACGCGCGTTGATCACGAGTTACAACGGCAAGATCATGCGGGTCGAAATTCCGTCCGGTGAAGCTGCCGAGATTCCGTTCACCGCTCGAATCGAGCAGGAGCTTGGGCCACTTGCAAAGTTCGAATATCCCATCAACGATTCCGTCCTTACCGTATCGCAGATTCGCGGAGCACGACCTTCGCCGGACGGTGACCGAGTGGTGTTCGCGGCTTTAGATAGACTATGGATTGCGGATCTTCCCGTAGCGTTTGGTGGCCCGGGTGGACAGGATTCGGTGTTCCCAACGATAACGAACGCGCAGCGACTTACGTCGTCCACGGATGTTGAACACGCGCCGGTATGGTCTCCCGATGGCCGCTATGTCGCGTACGTAACGTGGAACGACTCGGCAGGCGGTGACATTTACCGTGTTCGTGCAAATGGGAATGCTCGACCAGAACGCCTAACACCCGCGTCGGCCTTTTTTGACAAGCTGAGTTATTCGCGCGATGGGTCGCGATTGTTGGCGATCCGTGGTTCGAAGATGCATCGCATGCGGACCCTCGAAGACTTCGGCCGTCATTCCGGCGCGTCGGAGTTGGAGTATGTGTGGTTGCCGGCAGATGGTGGCGAGGGGACACGAATTACGTGGGTGGGAACGAGCAGTACGCAGCAAGGACGAAACGCTCCGCATTTTGGACCTGATCCCGACCGCGTGTACGTTTGGGCCGGTCGTGAAGGGCTGCTGTCGATGCGCTACGATGGTACCGATCTCAAGACGGTCGTAAAGGTTACGGCGCCGGGTGGTCGGCCCGGTGGCCCGCCGCCCACACCAGATGAAGTGGTTCTCTCTCCCGACGGGACGCGCGCGTTGGTTCGTGCAAATCGCAATGTGTATATGATCACGGTCCCACCCGTTGGCGGTGAAACACCCACCGTATCGGTGTCATCTTCGTCATCGGTGCCCACATGGCGGCTGACACGGGTCGGCGGTGACTTTGTTGGATGGCGGAACGACGGTGAGGTTGCGTACTACTCCATTGGCCGCAGTCTTTTCCAGTACAATGTGGCGCTAGCCGATTCGCTGATTGCGGATTCGGTCGCGACAGCGCGGGCCAGCGAGATTGAGGACACCAACCCTACCGATTCGTCGGACATCGCGGACTCATCGCAAGTTGCAGACTCGTCGGGGACCTCAGAACAAGAGAAGCCGAGCGTTGCGTATGAGGCCGCGCGGATCGACATCGAAATTACCGCTCGCAAGGACAAACCACGTGGCACCGTCGTGCTTCGTGGGGCCCGTGTGATCACGATGCGCGGCGACGAAATCATTCAGAGGGGCGATGTGGTGGTGCGCGACAACCGTATCGTAGGAGTGGGGCGCCAAGGAAATGTGACGGTGCCGGATGACGCGGAGATCATCGACGTTTCAGGCAAGACCATCCTACCCGGTTTGGTGGACATTCACGCGCACACATGGGTTGCGT
>JAZDDC010000004.1:0-3927 GCA_036679565.1 Gemmatimonadota bacterium | reverse complement strand
GAATGACTGGGCCATCGTGAAATCCGGATGAAGCGCCGTTGAGGAGGGCAGAACCGGCCCTGTCCACGCGTTCACTTAGCGTACCCGCGGTAGTCAGGGCAGCAGGAGCACACCCGCATTCGGCCGTAGCGCCCGGAAGGCGAAGGGGTTTTGTTTGGCCCATTATGGATCTCGACAGTCTGTACCGGGAAAATCGAGAGGCTCTGTTTCGGTTCTTAGTCCGGCTGACGGGGGATGAGTCTACGGCGGAGGACGTGATGCATGAGGCGTTTCTCCGGTTGGCAAATCGGCCCCCTGCACGCAATGACAACCTGAAGGCATGGTTGTTCACGGTTGCCGCCAATGTTGCGCGAGATCGTATCCGGGAGCATGCTCGGCACCGCCGTTTGCTCAACGATTCGCCGGGGCGTGTGCCGATCGGCGACTCACCTCTTGGCCCCGATCGATTGGCGGAACGCGCCGAAGTGAGACAGCGAGTACACAGGATGCTTGCCACGTTATCTGAAAAGGAACGAACGGTATTGTTGATGCGGGAAGAAGGTTTTACTCATCGAGAAATGGCAGAAGCCGTTAACACCACAACAAAATCAATTGGCACGATCGTCGCCCGAGCGCTTCGGAAATTGGCGCGACGATTTGCCGACGCTCGTGAGATTGTCTAATGAATGCACCACTTAACGATGTACACCCTGACGAAGCGGGTCTGCTTCGTATGTTGGACGATCAGGCTGAGCTTCCGGAACGCACGAACATAGAACAACATGTTGAGGCTTGTGAGGAATGTGCGCTTGCTTTTGACGAGCTGCGACACGCCTCGAACACGTTGAAAAATGAGTTCGGCTTCGATGTCATCCTACCACCGGGACGTGTGCCCGCGGGGTTGACGCGGCGTCGCGAGTGGGAATCATGGAAGGTTGCGGCTGGGATCGTGATCCTGTTGGCGGCGACTTCTGCCTTGCAACCAGTTCGAGCGTGGATGGTGTCCGGATGGCATTCGGTGGTGGACATTTTTGTAGGGACCGAAACTGTCAGCGCGCCCGAGCCACCCACGCCGGTTGCGTCCCAACCGGCGGGAGCCGTCGTGTCCTTTACGCCCCGGAGTCCCCGACTGGTCATCGACGTATCATCTTGGCAGGAAGCTGGTGAACTAAGGATCGTCGTGAGTGCGCGTCGGGATGTCTCGGCCCAGGTTCTTCTTGCTGGATCACCCGAACACATGACCATCTTACCGAGCGACGGTATCTCGATAACGAACACACCGGAATCAACGTCTAGTTACCGCATAGGGGTGCCCAATACGTTAGAGCAGATATCGGTTCGCATTGCAGGAGTCCAGGTTGTCCAGCTCGCTCCCGCCGCGGGAGACGATCTCCATGTCGTGAGCCTTACGTCCCGGTGATGTCTTGGCTTCACTCCCGGTCTCAGTTGTTAGACTGGGAGTCTCTTGTTTGCCACAAAATCCACGAACGTATCCCCTCGCCGGAACAGCGCTACGGAATCCGCTGAATCCACGAGAAAAAGAATGTGTCTCTCTTCTTTGGCGTTACTTCCGTTAATTCAGCGGACTCCGTGGCGCTGTTGTAATGGAGAATGGTTTCGTGGATTTCGTGGATTTTGTGGCAAAGATTTGATGCCAACTCAGTCGCGAATCAGAACCGCATACGCATCCCAAAAATTGGTCGAAATGGGATGCCCGCTTCGAAGCAGTCTCCTGATACCGAACCAAGGGTCGTGTTCGATAACGCCGAACAGCCGTTCTCGCCTGCCGGTACGTAGGTTATGGCGTTGGTACGATTGAAAACGTTTCGAATTTGCATGTACGCAGTAACGTGTGTGGCGTTAAACGATCTCGACCATTCAACAGAAGCACCCACGTTCCAATAACTCGGTGCACGCAGCGCGTTCGGGAGGCCCACCCACTCGGTGGACGCCCGTTGCCTCGGCAACTCGTCCGATGCGTTGGTTGGGAATTGCGACGGACCATAGCTCAGGCCTCCGAGCGCCGCTTCGGTTTCTGGGTCGGTGGGGAGTGTTGACCCGCCCGAGCCACTGCAAATGGGGGGACACGGCAACAAGCGCGTGAAAGGTGCGCCGGACGAGATTCTCGTTGTCAGACCGGCAATCACATGGCCGCTCAATATGGGCCGAGGGAAAGCGGTATGCATGGTGGCATTTATGACGTGCTCCCGTTCGGCGGTGGAAGGAAATGTGGCGCCCAACGCGTGCATGGTGGACTTGGTATGTGCGTATGAAACGTCCCCGGTCCATGCCCCACGTATTTTTCTCAGCGACACTTCAAAACCGCGGGCGTCGTTTGAGGCAGTTTCGAAGAGCGCCCGCGTGGAACTGAACCCTGGTCGCGGATCCGCGATGACGACGCCGCGCAAGAATCGCTGGTAGAGGTTCAGGCCTGCCAACAGTCCGGGCGCAAGCCAAAATTCACCACCAGCTGTTAAGATGTCTGCCTGAAGGACAGGTACTTGCGGCCCAGCCATTAACCAAACCTGACTGACTTGCAAACCAGGCCCAATGACCGCCCCAGACCCGGCTAGTGTTTGAGCGTATTGGAAGCTTCTCCCGTATGCCACACTGAGCAGCAACCTTTCGGTCGGGTGCGTACGAAGTGCGACGCGAGGGCCGGCGCGTGGCGGACCGGGGTTCCCGCCGTGCTCAATACGCAAACCACTTTCCACCTCGATCCAGTCAAAGGGCCGCCAAGCCATTTCCCCCCAAATGGCCTTTACCTCTGCGCGGTCGAGATAGGTCAGAGTGTCCGTAAATGTCTGTCGTGCATAGGGCGCAGTTGGGGACCCGAAGTAGTGCGTACGTAGCAATTTGATTTCGTAACCTGTACGCCATGACAGATCAAAAGAACCTTGTGTGGCCAAATTGCCGCGGAGCGTGATTTGATAAAGTGAATTATCTGTTGGCCACGTGATGGCGGTCGGTAACCCGGGTCCAGGTGACTGTGTTCTCCTTTGTGTTCTGGCGCTAGCGCGCGAGATACCAACTGTCTGACGTACAGTAGTCTTGCCAATCATCGCGATGAGTGTGGCACGGCCGACGATATTTTGCCAATCAGCTCGTGCTGCCAGCGCGTTCGGGGCGTCGAATTCGCGGAGGCGGTCACGACTCCAAAGAAAACTTGCTTCCAGTGACGTTTGCGCAGTGAGTGCAAGGTCGAAGCGTCCGGTGAGATCGAGAAAACCGTAGGGGCTGTCACGCCGCAAGCTGGTGTTACCTACTCGGCCTGACAGTGCGAGGCCGCCGTTTCCGTTTTGCAAAGGTTGTCGAAGGGACGCGCCTCCCTGGAAGGTAGAGAAGGATGCGGTGCCGATGAATTGGTCCTGTTCCTTTGCCGAGGCCGATATGATTTCGACCACTCCGGCGGCTCCTTCATCCAGCGATGAAAGCTTTACGCCTGGGTGGATTCGTACGCGCTCTATTGCTTCAGCCGAGATGGCGGAGAACATGCCGAACGTATGTAACGGATTGAATACAGGTACACCGTCACATGCCGAACGTATGTAACGGATTGAATACAGGTACACCGTCAAAATACACACGCGTCTGGTCCCACCGACCGCCACGGGTCCAGAGTTCCGCCGTCCAATCGCTCTTCGTCGTGACACCCGGTACGGCTTGCAGTGCACGAAGCACGTCGCCGTCGCCGAACGTGACCGCCCGGGCGACATCGTCGGCGGTGATTTCGCGAACGTCGGGTGTGAGGTATTTGCGTTGACGAGCCAAGATGGTGATCGCTTGCGCGTTCGTGCGACGTGCTGTCTGCTTCATCCCGTGCCGATCGCTGCGAGCTGTAACGGCCAATGGTGTCAATAGGATCGGGTGAACGTCGAGCGCTATAGATAAGTTGATCGGATTCGCGCTAGCGATGTCCAGAGTGACATACGTGGGACGAAATCCGAT
>JAZDDC010000399.1:0-2666 GCA_036679565.1 Gemmatimonadota bacterium | reverse complement strand
ACCGGTGTTGCGATCGTTTCTTGATGGTCGCCCAAAACTCCCTGCAGCAAATTCACGACGCCAAAGACGCCGATGGCCACGCCTCCTGTATACAACCCCGCCGACGCATATCGGCCGAAGCTGTTCGGTGACGTGCCGCCGGCGACCGAATTGGACAGTGCATAGCCGATCGTCGCGGCTCCTGTTCCCACGAGCGTCGCAATCAATCCACGACTGCGCAAATGCCTCTGTCTATCCACGTCGAAGCCTCGAACCTGGACGGACTCGGCACGAAACATTGGTACGAGCGGGAGGGACTGGAACCACGGATTGGTGAGAGCGGGAGGGGTATCGACAACAAGATTCGTACGGAAGGTTGTTGTTTGGTCAGTGACGGAGTCGAACGCAGCAATCGCGATCTCATATTGGCCGGCGGGTGCGAGCCGGCCGCTTGGTCCAAGACGTCCGTCCCAGACCACGACTTGGCTTTGCGGATCTCCGTGTAGCACATGCGACCATCCCGAATCCCGTGCCGTGAGCGTCAAGGTCAGGCGGGATGGAACACGACGAGTCGGTCCCTCAACTTCCATGCTGTAGTGAAAGACAATTCGCTCGTTTAAGAGCGGTCGGAACGAATTGTTGCTGAGCCGGACGTCATCGACGACCGGAAGCGTCGAGCGAGCCCTGTTGTACATCGCAACACGGTCCGGCGCGAACAACGTGGTATCCGGTTTCACGGTCACATCCGCGGTCACGGCTCGGGCATACGCGGCGTAGGCGCTAGACGAGTCGCCCCGGTCAAAAAGACACGCACCGTGAAAGATCTCGGCACGGGCACGATTCGGTGGCGACAGTGAGGAGACTCTTTCGCTCGTCATCGTGACAATGACCTCGGAACAATTGTCACCGTTGTAGGCGGCGCGAATACGTTGAATCAGAGAGTCTTGTTGGGCATGCGCGGTGACCGCTATTGACGACAGCGCGATGGAAACACCGAGGGCAGCGGCACCCATATGTCGAGACGCTTTGCTCGGCGAGATTGTTATTCGTCGTCTGGCGAATTTGGACGACCTTGGATACGGCCCACGCACTCTTTGACTCTCTTGGCTCATACGTCTATAAGATAAGAATACAAGCCATCGGCCCTCAAGTCAGCGCATGCGGCGGGTCCGATCCGGGCCCGATAACGTCAAAATCCCCCGGATATTCGCTAGGATCGCGGGGTTTCATGAAAAACCCTCTCACCGTCCCTTCGGCTTGGAACACACGCTCGAGAAGGGCGGAAGCCGTCTTCACCGGTTGTCGCTGTCTGATCAGATCTCCAACGATCACAACTCCAATCGGGACAGCCCAAATCAGGGCCCAGATGGGCTGCCCTATGATGACGGAAACGGAGATTGCCACAACGCCGGCCGTCAGGACGAGAAGTGGGACAACACCGTATGCTCGCCACTTGATGTACGTCCAGAACAGTTCACCACCGAGGTGATACCGTATGATCTGACCCGTCCCGACATACAGTCGCCGTTTCCAACGACCGATTACCGTGGCCCACTCACGCGGCGGTTCAGAGTAGTGGTACACGACGGGATGTCCTAGTTGAATGACCTTGTATCCGGCATGTCGAATGCGGAGGCACAGCTCCGGTTCGCCTTCGCTACACAACCACGGATTGAACGGGCCGACTTCGTCGAGAGTCCCGCGTCGGTACAGGGCGGCTCCACCCACTTTGGTTGTTTCCGTTGAACAGTTTCGATTTGAGTAGTGGGGTTTTGGTTCGATGTGTGCAATCTCTTCGTGACTTTTGGTCGCCAATGGAACGTCGATGCGCGGTCCATCCACGACCGCAACATCACTGCGTGTTCGCAAAGTTGCCAAGGCCTTTTGCAGCCACCCTTCGAATAGTTCCATGTCGCCGTCCAGGAAGAGTATGGCTGGGCCCGTGGTCTGTTTGAAGCCGACAAACCGCCCGGCGTGCGATGAAAGAGGTTGATTGGTGTGTAACCGCAGGATCTTTATTGGGTACTGCTGTGCTATCTCGACCGTCCGATCTTTCGATGCGGAGTCTACAAGCACGATCTCGACCGACGGCAACGCCGATGTTTCTTGAAGTACTGATTGAATGAGTCTGGCGATGTTCCAATCTTGATTGTGGCTGATTAAGACGACGGATAGGTCAGTCACGAATAGCTCGACGTACCCAACGGCAACCGGTGTTCCCCGTTTTGGCACCCCAGACGTGCCGCTAGGATCCACTTCACGTCGATACCAGGTGTCGATACCGTTCGCGCACTGCGTGGAGGCCACCCGCCGAGACGACCACGATGGCGGCGAGGGTCACGGCGTACACGACGGCGGCCGAGAAAACCACGAAGAAGAAGTTTTGACTATGCACCATCATTATAAAAGCCGCCATCACACCGGTTGCTACCAATGGTTGCCACACCAAACTAGCCAGTTTGTGTCCAGCTAAGAGTCTGGACACGGGTACGTAATGTTGAATCAAGTTGGCCGTACTGACCAGCACCGCCGCCCATGCTGCTCCGATGATACCAAACTGACTAACGAGTAAAGATCCGAATACGATGCTCAACGCGAAATTGGTCAGCACAATCCTGAGATTGACCATCTCATGATGGCTCGCCAGTAAAACTTGTCCGAGCGCCGACGTCAGCGCGGCTGCGATC
>JAZDDC010000398.1:0-5100 GCA_036679565.1 Gemmatimonadota bacterium | reverse complement strand
CAGTACAAGATGACCATCTCACCACCGTTGGCCCAATGCCAGAGCCCGCCGTTAGACACGTGCTGGTACCAATAGGCAACGGCCATTTCCCCGGACAAGATGAAAGCAACGTACCGTGTCCGAAGCCCCACCAGGATGGCCATGCCGCCAAAGAATTCAAGTAATCCCGCCACCCCAAATAAACTGGTTATGCTACCAACGGCATCCCGTCCAAACCAGCCAAGCAGCTTTTGACCACCGTGTGTGAAGAAAGTGAACCCAATCACGATGCGCCATGTGTTCAGCGCCGCGGGTCGTAGCTTATCCAGAAAATCGTTCATTACGATCGATACTCCCTGATAAAGAGTTTTCTATGCGAAGTGGACGGCGTGAATTGGTGGCAGATTCGTCGTGACGGATGTCCAGTTGTTGCCGGAGTTTTCGGAAACCCAAAGAGACCCTGTTGTTGTTCCAAAGGCCAGAACGTTGCCATCTTCGTTCACATCCAGCGCGTGTCGAAATGTTAGGTCGTATGCGTGATGTTGCGGCAAACCGTTTTTCAATGTCTCGAACGACTCTCCGCCATCGGTTGTTCGCGTGACTACGAGTTGTCCGTCTACGGGGATACGTTTCTCGTCACTCACACCCGGTACGAACCACGCTGTATCCGGGTCGTGTGGATGAACCGCGACGGCAAACCCGAACGATGATGGTTTGACTGCGGTCATTTCGGTCCAGGTTGCAGCGTGATCGGTCGATCGAAAAACCCCGTTGTGATGTTGTGCCCAAAAGTGACTTGCCGCGGTCTTGCATTGAACTACGCGATGGGGATCCTGGATGTTGGCATCGTACTGACGATCCGGTGGCATGTATGCGGCGCGCATTCCAGTAGCCTGCAATTGCCACGTGTTACCCGCGTCTGCTGTGACCCAAACACCACCGCAACTTATACCCACGGTGACACGATCGTCGTTGTTGGGATCGATGCAAATGGAGTGAATGCCCGGAAAGTCGTATCCGCCCCCAAACCATTCTTTTCTTTCGTTGCGATTCCACAGCGATTCGACCAATGTCCACGAATCACCGGCGTCATTGGACATGAAAAGGCCGCCGGGAATGGTGCCGCACCACAGTCGCCACCCGTTGCGTGACGATTCCAACGTCCACGCCAATTGTGTGGCCCAAGGTAATGGTTTCTTGCTGTTGGGCTCCACGTCCACCATGTCGTCGGGTTTTTTGGGGTAGCTGGGCGCGGCGCATTCCTGCCAACGTTGCCATCCCTTTTCCGTACGATGAAGTTTGACACCGAAATGGCCGTGTCCAAGCGCGACAAACGTCGTATCCGTTTCCGGCTCGTGCTTGATGGCAGAGGCGTTGTCGCCGAGGAAAGCGGTGGCTACGATCCGCCACTCACGCGTCGATCCACCTGATCTTTGCAGCGTGAATACGCCTTTGCGTGTTGCAACGTAAAGTGATTGGCTCATAAGTTGGCTTGGTTACCCGCCGGACAACGCCTGCATAACATAGATTTCTGCGGTGCGCTCCACCGCGTCACTCAGTGATTCACGATCCAGTACCTGCCGGCCGTTCACGAATACAACCATATGCGAACGGATTGCACCTTGTTCGTCGAAGACGTACCCGCGGGCGTTGGGGTTATTTTCGAACACGGCATCCAGCACTTCGCGGACGGTATTGCCCGCGACTTCCGACGTGGGACACGACACATGCCGTTGGATATTGGGTGTGAACGAAACGGTTGCCATTCTTCAATGATTTATTCGGCGGGCACGCCGACCGCAATAGGGCGGTATGGCGGTAGCGCGAACGGACGGTGGTGCGTCTTTGATACGCCTCGTTTGTTGGTGTTCATTGGAAATCTTGAGCTTCAACTGACTGACGACTAATCTGTCCGCCCGACCACCCGTCCCGCCGAAGACTGTGCCAGGGTCAGCGTACTCACTGTGACCAGACCCACGCCCAACAACAATACCAGCCCACTCGGCGGAACGTCGTTCCAAATTGCTTCGAATACCGCGCCAACCAAAAGGGCGACTCCGCCTATCGCCTCGATCCAACCCGCACGCGCGCCGCCGATCCGGTATCTGCGCGAACGCCAACTGCTGTCCCCACTTGCGACTTGGTATTTGGGTGTGCGTTGGAAAGGAACACGATGACCAAACAGTCCGCGGATTACCGCTGCAGTCTGTCCAATCGAGATGCCCGCTCCTACGATCATGATGAGGGGGACCAGCGCCATGCGCCGTAACCAACGTGAGGGGTCTCGTGCCTTTGCGGTGACGGCGTAAAAGAAACCAAGTGAACCCATTGCGAATGTGAGGAGGAGTCCGTCCGCAGCTAGGATCCACCAGTGCCCCAAAGACTGCGAAAACATTCCGACACTCAGTCCGGCCAACGTCACCAAAAGTAGCAACGCGTACGAGAAGTGAATGAGAAGATGCCACGTTGCGGCAATTTTGATAGGACGAGCTACGTCCGATCTGAGGATCACCGGTAGTAACTTACGTGCGGTTTCGATCCCTCCCTGTGCCCACCGCTGTTGTTGAATCCGGTATGCTGCAACCTCGACCGGTAGTTCGGATGGTACAATCACATCGTCGCGATACACAAAGCGCCAACCTTTGAGCTGTGCGCGGTAGGACAAGTCAAGATCTTCCGTCAGCGTGTCTGCATGCCAGCCGCCCGCATCGTCAATCGCTTGGCGACGCCACATACCCGCAGTTCCGTTGAAGTTGAAGAAGAAGCCTGAGGCCTGCCGGACACTGTGCTCGATGGTAAAGTGTGCGTCGAGTTGGAGCGCCTGTGCTCGGGTCAGCCATGACGCATGCTCGTTGACGTAACCCCATCGTGCTTGCACCATGCCCACCCCTGCATCCTTGAACTCATGCACAATCTGTTTGAGGAAATCTGCGTGTGGCGCGAAGTCCGCGTCAAACACTGCGATCAACTCACCACGAGCCGTCTGGAGACCCGCTGCAAGCGCTCCTGCTTTGTAACCGGTGCGGTGAGTCCTGCGCAGATGCACAATGTTGCGCCCGCTGTCTGCCAGCGCAGCTATTACTCCTTTGACTCGATCGCTCGTTTCGTCGGTGGAGTCATCGAGTACTTGGATCTCGAGGCGGTCGTTTGGATAGTCCATTGCCGCAACTGCCATGAGAGCGCGTTCCGCAACGTACATTTCGTTGAATAGTGGGACTTGGACCGTGACGCTTGGCAGCTCATCGTTTTGTGTAGCGCGCGGAGCCGCCACCGGCGGCACGATCTTGCGACGTAGCCTGGCCAGTTGCATACGATGGTATCCGAATGCGCTTAGACCCAACGCGGCGGTGACGTGCACCGCTAGCAGGATAGTGAGTGCCAAACTTTCCATTGCCAATTCGCGATCACACCTTTGAAAGCCAACTGCCGCCGTCCACGACGAAGATGGATCCGGTGATCCAACGACCGGCCGGGCCGGCGAGCATCACCGCCATTTCGCCGATGTCTGCCGGCGTACCCAATCGACCCAACGGAATTTGTTCACGAATCCGTTCATCGAGACTCACTACCTGCTCCTCCGATCCATCCGGCGCGGCAAACGCTTTTCGGACACCTTCGGTCAGAATTGGACCAGGGGCGATTGCGTTGACCGTGATGTCATCCTTGGCCCACTCAACCGCCAATGTTCGTGTGAGCGCGTCCACTCCAGCTTTGGCCGCCGTTGCATGAGCCATGAGGGGCCAGCCCCGATAGTGGAGTGTCATGGAGATCGAGATGATACAACCTGCTCCCCGCGCTTTGAACGCTGGGTACGCGGCCTGGCAACCGTAAAACGTGCCATATAGGTCGGTCTCCACCACGGCTTTCCAACCGTTTGATGACAAGCTGGCCGACGGCGCGTAAAAGTTCCCGGCGGCGTTGTTTACCAGAATATCCAGTCCACCCAACCGTTCGGTGGTTTCATGTACGGCCGCTTGCAGCGATTCCGGCTCTCGAACGTTTGTTTGCACGGCGCAGGCCCGGCCACCCATCAGCTCGATTTCTTTCACAGCACCTTGAAGACTTTCGATTTTGCGGCTGGCCAACGCCACAGACGCGCCGGTTTTTGCGAATTGCTTTGCAATGCCCAAGCCGATGCCGGTACCGCCACCGGTGATGAGGGCGACCTTTCCGTCAAGCGCGTCGTTACGAAAGACTGTAGTCATTTTTCGACGTGACCTTTAGGTGGTGACTGGTGGCTAGGTATTATATATGGATCTCGTAGGCGTACTGGCAAGCCGGATGCATGGGTCAACCATGCTGAAGTCACGAACAACACGACCTTGCCAAACGCCCATCAGGTCGTGGCTCCTCCGCAACTCGAACCGGCGCCGGCCGTGCAGCCAAAACAATGCGGCCCCACCGCAATTGTTCTTTTGTTGAGAGCAGATAGATCGAAATCAAACACCGATTGCCCAACGCTATCATCCACGGGCATTTCAAGCATTTGATTAAAGTCGCAATCGTATAACGTGCCATCCCAACCAATCGAAAGTGTGTTGCGACACATCACCGACTCCGCTGCGACCGGATTGTATGCGTTTGCCAAACGCGTCATGTAGTGTTCGAGATTGCCGGTTTGTTCGAGCCAATCCAGAAAACGTGATATTGGCATGTTCGTTATCGTGTACAAATTGTTGAATCGGATGCCATATCGTTTGCTAAGTTGCTGCTTCCAGTTGCGTTCGAGTGACTCCTGCGGTGCAGGAAGAAAAGCGCCCACCGGATTAGTGACCAAATTGAGTACCAGCCCAGAGTCAGCATCACCATAGCCGAGCTTGTTCAAACGTTGGAGCGCCTCGACGGATTCGTCGAACACACCTTTGCCTCGTTGTGCATCAGTCGTGGTCGCGCGGTAATGTGGCAGCGACGAGATGATCTCGACACCTTGCTCGGCCAAGAAGTCTGCCAGGCTTGCGTAGTTGGGCAGCAACAGGATTGTGAGGTTGCAACGATCGATGACGTGCCTACCCAGACTCCGCGCGTGCACGACCATCTCTCTGAAATCAGGGTGTAGCTCGGGCGCCCCTCCGGTAATGTCCAGTGTGGGAATATCCGTCTCGCTCAGTATTGTCATGCACC
>JAZDDC010000397.1:0-2406 GCA_036679565.1 Gemmatimonadota bacterium | reverse complement strand
GGCCGTCTGAGACACCGGCGCGGTTCAACCGACCCGGCGCCAATTGCGGTGTTCTGGTGATATGGACAAGGTAACGCTACCGGTTCCCGAGACCGCTCGTTCCTGAGCCTGTCAACGGTGTTAGACCGGAAGGCACACTGGACGGTACCGTCAACAACATGGCATCGAGTTGTGAGCCGGCGTCGGTGAGTGAGCGGAGAAACTGAACGACATCGTTGACCTCGGATTCGGTCAATCCCAGTGGCGAGCGAACGGAAACCTCGATCAAATCCTCCGATACGTTTGGATTCCTCGGTTGGGCGCCGCCGTTGTAAAAATCCATGACCTCATCGAGAGTTTCGAAAACTCCAGCGTGCATATACGGTGCGGTGAGTTCCACGTTTCTAAGGCTCGGCACGCGAAAGGCGTAACGATCCTCTGGTTGGCCGGTGTGCTCTTCGCGTCCGGTGTCGTCACCCGGGATGACGGTCTTTCCCGGCCCCGCTTGCGGGGATGCCGTCACACGAAATAGGAAGTTGGAAAACATCGCCCCGCGGTGGCAAAGCGTACACTTTCCTTTCGTAAAGAATACTTCGAGCCCCCTTCGCTGCGCCGGACTCAAAGCCTCGTCATCGCCATCGACAAATCGATCGTAAGCGCTGTTAGTGGTCACGAGTTCGCGTTGGTATGCGCCAAGCGCCCGTGCAAGACGTAAGGCAATCACAGGCGCTTGCGCTGTGTCCGCTCCCTCAGACGCAAAGGCGTCCCTGAAGTGCGCAACGTATTCGGGGATGTTGTGAATTCGTTCGATGATGCTGTCAAGCGCGACAGCCCTAGCTTCCGCTTCGGATCCCGGAAACGCATCACCACGCATCTCGGCACGGGACGAAATCGGTATGAGCGCCTGTCCTTCGAGACCGGTCGCGCGGCCATCCCAGAACATTGGGGCCAGATGTGACGGTGTGCCCGATGGGTCGAGTCCAAACGCGGTGTTGAATATGCTTTGCGTGTTGCGCGGTTCGGTGTCGATCGGGTTGCCCGTCACACTGGAAACACCAACACGACGAGCCGGTCCCAGACCCGTGCCGCCTACACCGGCGCCAAGTTGCCGTCCGTCGGCAAATGCGAAATCGGGGAGGTGACACGTACCACATGCAACATCTTGTTCGCCGCCGAGGATCGGATCAAAAAACAACAAACGGCCCAGTCGAATCCTCGACTCATTGCGGGGATTGTCGGGAGGGTAGGGAATTTCACCGAAGGTCTCGAGATCGAATCGAGATCTCAAGTCCGCGGCACTTGGTGCTTGGGGATTGGTGGAGCAGGCAAGTGTTCCGGCGCCGCTGAGCAGTGTGGTAATGCACCAAATCGAACGTCCGGCTACCCGAAGCACGATTGGCGTTACGGATTGAGGGTCAACGACGCCGAAACGGCGACCGGTAACAGTTGTTCGTTTGTCGTCCCATCACCCAGCTGACTCCGTTGATTGAAACCCCAACAATATGCATTGCCTTCAAGGGTGATTCCGCAGGTGTGAAAACGACCTGCACTGACGGACACAAATCGGTGCCCACCACCCACCAAGCGAGGGGTAGAGGCGTTGTCTCTGGTACCGGTGCCGAGTTGCCCAAAGGCATTTAATCCCCAGCAAAACGCGTTGCCCGCCGGAGCTATGCCGCACGTATGGTCGCCGCCAACGGAGATTTTCTCAAAATCAGAATCTAAGACGAGTGTTGGTTCCGCTTTCCAATCGTTCAACCCCGTACCTAATTGGCCAGACGTGTTCAATCCCCAACAATACACCGACCCGCCGGCGGCCAAACCGCAGGAGTGTCCATCACCGGCTCCGAGGTCCACGAACAACTGATTGCCGACAATGGCGGTTGGTTCGGTGGTGCCGGTCAAATTTCCAGTTCCCAAACGACCATCTGTGCCGGCACCCCAACAAAACGTCCTTCCGTCGGTGGTGCGACCACATCGATGATCCCCCCCTGTGGCCACCGCCACAAATAGATGGGCTCCGCCCACCGACACCGGTGTTGTGCTCAGGGTGGTTGAGTCTTCGACTTGCGATCCATCGCCTCGTGCGCCCCAGCAATACACGTCATTTTCGACCGTCACGCCGCACGAATGACCCCCGCCGGCAGCCACTTCGTCGAATGTTACCTGGCCGGTAACACGCGCGGGTAGGTTGCGGTGATTGAACGTTCCGTCCCCTATCTGGCCGGTGACGTTAAATCCCCAGCAGTAGGTAAATGCATCAGACGCCAAGCCGCAGGTATGAAAGGCACCCGCCGTCAACTGCACAAAGGAATGATTGCCCCGCACAAGCTGAGGCTGGCTTTCATGAAGGCCATTTTGCCCCAGGCCAAGTTGCCCAACCTCGTTACCGCCCCAACACAGGGCGAGACCGTCAGGGTTGATGCC
>JAZDDC010000396.1:0-3399 GCA_036679565.1 Gemmatimonadota bacterium | reverse complement strand
GTCCCCGGCCCGGACCTTCTTCAGAAGCGACTGTTCGTCCACTAACGCTGCTAGGTTCGGGGCGGGTATTTGACCTTGAGACACGACGGGGAAGGAAAGGGTTGCAGGCCTCTAGAGGTGTGTAATTTGTACTTCGGTCGTCACTCGCTGTTGCGATCGTAATTGACAATGTTCTCCCACTCACTCGCATCCGACCTCGCCACCACCGCGACGACCGGATCCGTGTCGCTCATATTGAACACCTCGTGCGGGAGACCTGGCTCAATGAAAATGAAGTCGCCGGCTTCATTTTCCACAGTCTTGCGAAGACCCGCACCATATTCGTGACGGACACGTCCTTGCAGGATGTAAAGCATCACCTCAAAATCGACGTGAATGTGGGCGGCGGCCACTCCTCCGGGGGGAATCGTGGCGACGTTCATGGACAACTGACGAGACCCCACGTTCTTGGCAGACAGTCCCGTCCGATACTTTATGCCGTTCCATCCACGCCAATTCTCGCCGCCACGGATGACAAGAATGCCGCTATCACCTTCCACGACACTTTTGAGATCTTCTGCACCACTCATGATTTGCCCAGTTCGCTTATAGATTGAAGGAGAGGGATGACATTTTCGCACTTTCCGCAATGAACCGGTAGACACCGTCACAGGTTGAAAAACCGACTGGGAAACCGCTTGTGAAAACCCATTGCAACGTTTCTTGTTTTCAATAAGACTTTCGGGCACGGTGACTTTAGCCTTGCTCGCCCTTCCGGGAAACGGAGCACTTTCCGCGCAACAGATTCCCACCGACGGCGGGGGCCTCTATGACTTGGCGTGTGCCAACTGCCACGGTACAAATGGCGCCGGCGTGGAACCGGGCGACGTTGCATTCACCGTGCCCACACCCGATTTCACCGATTGTAGTTTTTCATCACGCGAACCTGACGCCGATTGGATTGCCGTTGCCCATGAGGGCGGGCCAGTTCGTGCATTCGATGAAACGATGCCGGCATTCGGAGAGGCGTTATCCATCGAACAGCTGCAACTCATCATGGACTATATCCGCTCCTTTTGTGATGATAACCGATGGCCGCGTGGCGAACTGAATTTGCCCAGAGCGTTGGTGACGGAGAAAGCGTTTCCGGAAGACGAAGGCGTGACCACGGTGACCATTGACCTCGAAGGCGCCGGTTCGATCACAAACAACCTGCTCTACGAGAAACGCTTTGGGCCGCAGACGCAAATTGAGGTTGAGCTACCATTTGGCGTGGCGCAACAAGACGTCAATGGCAGCTGGACGGCCGGGTTGGGTGACCTAACGGTGGGCATCAAGCAGAACATTTTTCACTCGATCGAGTCCGGATCTATTTTTTCATTCGGCGCGGAGTTAAAACTTCCTACCGGCGGCGAATCCATCGGACTCGGCAACGGCACAGCGGTTTTCGAACCATACATCGCATTCGGCCAGATCGTCGCTTCAGACGCGTTCATCCAACTGCAAGCCCTCGCAGAATTCCCCACGGAGACCGATGTCGCAGCATCAGAGTTCAAATGGCGTGCGGTCGCGGGCCGCTCGTGGACGCAGGGACAATGGGGCAGAACGTGGACACCCATGATGGAGATCCTCGGCGAGACTCCGCTCGACGGCGGTGGTGTGAATTGGGACCTCGTCCCGCAAATTCAGGTAACACTCAACACACGCCAGCATGTCATCCTTAACGTTGGCGCACGGGTGCCGGTGAACAATGGCGCGGTCCGTTCCACGCAGCTTCTTATGTATATCTTGTGGGATTGGTTCGACGGCGGATTTTTCGACGGCTGGTAGGAGTAGATACATGCACACAAAAAGCAAAACTTTCGGGCTCATGGTACCAATCATTGCGTTGGCATTTCTGGCCGTCACACGGTTAGACACGGATTCGCCCGAACACGCTACGGTATCGGGTAAAGTCATATTCCGGGGCACCACCCAGTCATCTGAATTGATCGAGCATTTCTGGCCGTCACACGGTTAGACACGGATTCGCCCGTACACGTTGCGGTATCAGGCAAAGTCATATTCCGGGGCACCGCCCAGTCATCTGAATTGATCGACATGGGATCCAACGAATATTGTGCTACAGCGCAGCACTCGGCGCAGCACAGATCGCAAGCCGTATCGACCGGCGCCGGAAATGGTCTTCGAGACGTGATTGTTTATGTCGAGGAAGGGCCACGCGGGGTTGGGAATTCAGAAAACCACGCACCGGTACTACTCGACCAGAAAGATTGCATGTACGTACCACGTGTTATCGCAATGCGAACGAGTCAACAACTGGTCGTGCGAAATAGCGACGCCACGTTGCACAACGTGCACGTATATGCAACAGAAAATCGAGGGTTTAATATCGGACAACCATTTCAGGGAATTGAGTCCAACAAAACTTTTGACACGCATGAGGTGGGCATCCGAGTAAAATGCGACGTACACGGTTGGATGACCGGATCCATCGCCGTTTTTGACCACGATTTCTTTGCTGTGACGGCTGCCGACGGAAATTTCTCAATGGAGAACCTACCGCCAGGCGAATACACGCTCGTTGCGTGGCATCAATCATTGGGCAGAAGGACTCAGCCCATGACGATCACCGCCGGTTCAACCCCGGAAGTACACTTTGAGTTCGAGAGTTGATTAACCGCGTACGTTGTACGAGGCTATGCACCCATGAAACACACAATCACCATTGCGTGCGCCATGTTGCTGCTGGCGGGTTGCAGTAACGTCCGTTCTCAGCCGGCAAACGAAGACAACAACCCAACGTCACAAGGGGAAGTCATGAAAATCCAGTTTGAACGTTCGGGTGGTTTTGCAGGAATGACAACACGTGTCAACATTGACACGGATTCCCTACTGCTACCATCAAGAATTCGGCGTCAGCGGGTGCCGACCGTTTCAATTATCGCGTTACGATCGACTTGGATGGCCGCGAGCATACCGTTGAAACAACGGATGGAGCCGCACCCGCTTCGCTCATACTGCTGCTCGATTGGTTGAGTGGCGCTGCACCGCGAGCGCGATCCTAGCAAAACACCAACAAACTCTGTGCGCTCCATCCTACTCTGTGTCCTCTGTGGCTACGGGGGCCCTAGGTGGAATCATATTAATAAGCCACAGAGGACGCAGAGTAAGATAGAGGTCACAGAGAACTGATTGAGTGGGCGGACTCTCCCTCGCCGCGGTATTCAACCCCACAGATCAGAGACCGTGAATCCCTCTGGGAAGGGGTCTTCCGCGTCCAACACATACTGCGCCAACCCCGTGATCCACGCGCGACCTTTCAGTGTAGGCACAACGGCTTTGTAACCACCAACCGTGGTTTCGCGCACGAGACGCCCCGTAAAGATGGTGCCCAGAATGCCTTCGTGCAGAAAATCC
>JAZDDC010000395.1:0-7353 GCA_036679565.1 Gemmatimonadota bacterium | reverse complement strand
CGTAATCCAGGCGTGCGGGCCCCCAAAGATCTACATCGGTTTCGGCGCGCACGGTCGGCGGGAGCAAAAGTGTGAAGTCTTCGGGCATGACACCGACGATTTCGGCGGGTCCGCCACCCAATTGTAGTGCCCGTCCCAACACGTCCGGGTCGCCACCGAAGCGCCGTTGCCAATACCCATAACTCAGGATGACCGCACTCGTCGGTGGCGCTGAAGTCGTGTCTGTGAGGGGATTAAACGGTGTGTCGTCGGCGAGAGTGAGGTTACGCCCCATGAAGGGCTTCACACCGAGGACATCGAAAAAATTTGACGTTATGAACCCCGCATCCACCTGGTCGGCTCTACCGTCGCCGGTCAAGCTCACACCAAAAGAGAAAAAAGCGCCGAGGTCAGAAAATATGCCCGACTCCTGCATGTCCCTGAAATCGGTTGGCGAGTGTGGGAAGTGCGTGATGTTCCGATTTCGCAACTCGCCCCAAACGATGGTCAATTGATCCGGATCTTCATAGGGCAACGGTGCCAATAGCACTGCGCGGACTACGCTGAAGATTGCCGTGTTCGCACCGATGCCGAGTGCGAGTGTCGCAACGGCGACGGTGGTGAATGCTGGGCTGCGCAGCATCGTTCTGACCGCGTATTGGATGTCTCTGAACCAGGTGTACATTCCCCCTCCAGTGCGGCCGCGACGCATAACGTTGTAAGACGGCGTGTCTTTGTGATGTCGGCGGTTTCGCCAGTGACTTAGTCGCTCCAGCATTCCATTTCGCAGAGCGTCAAACAGTGAAGTAATCCACAACCCAATCAGCGCTCCCCAACCGCGCCGCATTGCGTCGCGATGCCGGTCATCAAAATGAAGTTGCATGTGGCTTGCGTACTTCTCGCGAAATGCGAGCGGATAAGCGCGTAGCAAGATCGCGTACAGTCTGTTCCGGCGGCGGGCGGACGATTCAGTCGACATCGTCACGGACCATCGCGTAGGAAGTCTCTGGCTCTAGCCGCCATGACCTGTTCGGCCAAACGCTCCGCCTCTGCCCGCGCCACCGCTCGCCCCAGCGGCGTGAGTTTGAAATAGGCGCGTCTTCGCTGGTCATCGAGCAACGGGTCCGGTCGTTCGTTCAACTCGTTCAGCAGGCCGTTTCCTGCCAAACGGTCAATTGCTCGATACAGCGTGCCCGGGTGCAAGCTGAGTTGACCGTTTGTGCGTTCTTCCACGGCCTGCATGATGGCATAACCGTGTCGTTCATCGCGCCCGATGGCCAGGAGGATCTCGAACGCGATCGGAGTAAGTGGGAGATGGTCTGCGGGTTGGTCATGTGGCATGTCGAATACTCGCTTAAGGCGAATATTTGCGAAAGGGGGTACCCAGCTTTTGATGTCGCTGGCACGAAAAAACGTATCCACCGTCAAAAAAAGTCACACGCCCGGGCCATAACCCCTTATCTTTGGGGTGGCTGAAGGTGTCTCCACATTTGACAGTAAAGGGTCCTCCAGCTAGATAGCACTTGCAAGTTCAAACCATTCAACGAGATACGCCCATGTCCGTGAAGGAAACCCTCCGGACAATCCCGTTGTTCGCCGGGCTCCGCGAAGGCGATGTCATACGCTTGGCAACGGCGGCTAGGGAGCGTACATACCCCAAAAACAGTGTGATCGTTTTTGAGGACGATCCTGGAGACGCATTGTACGTGGTCGTGTCCGGCCAAGTGAAAGTCGTTCTCACCGCGGAAGATGGCCGGGAAGTAATTTTATCGGTCCGAGACCGCGGTGACTTTTTCGGGGAGATGGCGCTCATAGACGATGAGCCACGATCGGCTCACGTGATTGCCATCGAAGATTCCAGGCTCCTCGTGCTCCGTCGCGAAGACTTTCAGCGCTGCCTCTCTGACATCCCTGCGATTGCCATCGGTATGCTTAGGGCGTTGGTGGGAAGATTACGCCAGGCGGACGACAAAATCGGCGGGCTCGTGTTGCTGGATGTGCCGGGTCGTGTGGCCAGCTTGATCCTGGACCTTGCAGATGAAAACGATGGGGTTCTGGTAACAAAACGAATCACCCATCACATGATCGCGCAAATGATTGGCTCCAGTCGTGAAACGGTGTCTCGCACAATGCGCGGCATGGTTGACCAGGGACTTATTCAGGCGTCGCGAAAGAGTATCCAGATCGAGGACCGGTCTGCGCTGGAATCCTCTGCGGGCCGTGTGGTTACCAATCGGTTCCGATTCGACGGTGTCAACGATCGGAGACAGGTCGGTCAGGTTTAAGTCGGAGTGATTCCCGATTGACGGTAATTTTTGCGACGAGAATCCGCGAAACCCGCCACACTCTTTTCGATTACAACAGCGCAACGGAATCCGCGGAAACGATTGTTCGTCTGTGATTCCGTGGCGTTTCTTACCCCTCCGCCTGAGTCATTGCGACTTCTGGCGACTCCCGTGCATCTACTCTTTGAAAACATAGTTTGTGATCCCCACCAGATACGGAAATACATATGAGAAACGTTGTTAAGGTGGCCTTGTCCTTCGCGATCGTGGCGGCAGCGGTGCCTCTAGTGCCGGCCGGGGCCCAAGAACTCGTGCGTGATGCGGCATACGAAGATTCATTCAGCTACATTGCGGGACTGCGGGAGTTGTCTGACGGCCGCGTCATGATTTCGGACCCGTTGGAAAAAACACTCGTCATTTTGGATATGACGAGCGGAACGCTGCAACGTATTGGGCGCGAAGGTGGTGGCCCGGAAGAATATCGTCAACCCGACGCCATTTACGCGTTGCGCGGTGACACGACCTTGTTGGTCGATCTCGGAAACTCCCGTTTTACGGTTGTGCATCCGGACGGTTCGTTTGGTGAAACGAAACCCCTGACCCGGGGGCAACCCGGCTCGTCCAGTTTCACCATAACGTTGCCGCAGAGTGTGGATCGAGACGGTAATATCTATTTCCGTTCACGCGGCAGCATGCGAAACATGCGTTCATTGCCCGATTCGGGGGTCGTCGTCCGAATGGATTGGCAAACCGGTGCAATAGATACCGTTGGAACGGTTAAATTGGCGGAGCGCCGGCGACAATCGTCAGGAGGTCCCGACAATCAACGCGTGAGCATTTCTGCCGTCCCTCTGAGCCCGAGCGACGGCTGGAGTGTCGGTGCCGACGGCCGGACCGCTTTCGTTCGTTCGTCTCCCTACCGTGTCGATTGGGTCGAACCTGACGGACGCGTCACGCAGGGTGCTCCACTTGATGTTCCGACCATTCGTGTTCGAAGACCCGAGCAGGAAGCGTGGCTGAACGAACCGGCCGCCGGGGGCATTCAAATCGGGATTAGTATTGACAATGGCGTTGCGAGTACGTCAATGAGCCGAGGGGGTGGTAGCTCCAGCGGTCGTGGGGCCGTGGGGGATTACGAGTGGCCGGACGTCATGCCGCCGTTTCGCGGAGAACGGACACGCATCGATCCGAACGGCAACGTCTGGGTGGAGCGCTACGTCGCGGCGGGCGACGCTCCGATCATCGACGTTTTCGGGCCCGATGGTAACCACATGCATTCGATTACCTTACCGGAAGGGCGGCGTGTCATTGGTTTTGGTGCAGGTGTCGTTTACCTCACGCACTCCGATGAGTTCGACCTTCAGTATCTGGAGCGGTATCGGCTCGAGACCTGAGCGCGAGGTTAACACTCAACGTTCAACACTCAACGCTCGGCATCAACGCTCAACGTTGAACTCTCAAGTATCTATTGGCCGCGGGTGTTGGACGTTGAGCGTCGAGTGTTGATGCTGAGCGTTGGGTGTTGAACGTTGATGCTGCGTGTTGACTGCTGAGTGTTGAACGTTGAGTGTTGATCAGTCTCATGAACGCCAGCTCTTATCTCCAACACTGGGGTCATTATGCGTTGTGCCGCCTGGGTAAGCCGTTTGAGTGCACTTGTCCTGACGTCGAGTCTTGCCGTTGTCCCGCTTACGGCCCAGCTCGAATTTCGGCAGACACAAACGGATTCGTATACTCGCTATGAATTGCTTGATCCGACCACGCAGAGTTTTCGCATTATCTATGACGTTAGTGCCACGACCGCAGGTGCTCCGTATTACTTCAATGGCATAAGGCGAGGCAGTGACCCCACGGTGCACGACGTTTACGACCTGATGACCGGCGTGTCGCTTCCCTGGGAGATTGTCGATGGACCCACCGCTCGGCGCCGCGGTATGGAAAACGCCGCCGCGAACGGACAGTATATTCAAGTCTCGTTGGCGCGCCCAGTGCCCAAATGGGGGCAGGCTCGGATACGCATCGATAAGACCTATCGCGATACGTTGAGCTATACCGCGGTGTCAGGCGAGATCCTTTTCGATCGCACGCTCGGGATCACCCGTAATTCCATCGTACTGCCTGTTGGGTATGAATTGATCGGTGTCAACTATCCATCGCAGGTGGTACGCGAGTCCGATGGTCGGGTCAAAGTGAGTTTTATGAATCGCGGATCGGCGGGTGTGCCGCTCACGGTTCGTGGAAGACAATTGGTGAGGCAGGAGAACTTACCTGCGATGTCAGCGAGTGATCGCCCGACGTCACAAAGAACCACCGTCTCAACCGATGTCCCGGCTGGTGCCCGCACCGACTATGAATTCACAGAGCGCGCGTTCGAAGATCGCGACATTGTCTATTTCCTACAGCAACCGGAAACACATTCGTTTCGACTGTATCACGACTACACCGAATCCCGTGCCGGTGTGGATCGTTATATCAACGTTGTTCGAGCAGGTAGCCGAGCGACAAATCCCTCCGCAAAAATCTTGGACACAGGCGAGGAGCTTACGGTAGAAACGCTTCGTGGTAACGCCATCACAGAACGTGGGATCGAGTTGAACCAGGACGTTACGCCGGACACTGAAATCGTCGCAATTTGGTTCGATGCTGTGCCAGATGGGCAATCGGTGCGGTTGCGGATTGAAGAGACATACACCGATCCGAATCGTTACGTGTTGGCTGGAGACGAATTGGTCTGGGACAGAAGCTTTGGCCGTCCACGCAACACGGTGATTTTGCCGGATGGATGGCTTTTGACAGCCAATTCAGTTCCGGCTGTCATCGATCTGACCGACGACGGCCGAGTGCGTCTCCGTTACGTGAACGACCGTCCCGGGGGAATAGACGTGTTTGTCAAAGCACAACGGAGGTAAGAGCGTAGCACTCATACGCTCACCACTCAGCTCTCAATTATCTACGTAGAAGGGGGTCGTTAGATGTTGAAACGTTGAACGCTGATGCTGAGTGTTGAGCGTTGAGTCTTGAGCGTTGAGCGTTGAGTCTTGAGCGTTGAGCGTTGAGCGTTGAGTAAGGTATCACACCGCGTTTTGATAGAGTTCTGAGAGTTCCCCCGCAAGTTTCCGTTGACGCAACGCCAGCGCATCGATGAGTTCCCGTCGAGAGCGAAAGGTGAAATAGCGGCGAACGTCTCGCCACGCGCCCCGCCATCGCTCGCGTATCAACAGTCCGATCATACCGAAGATCGGAAGGATGGCGCCAATGATCACGCCTGTGGTGATAGATGTGGTGCGGGCAGCAATCGTTGCGACAGCTGCAATCCAGATGCCGTACACGATGATGCCGACTAGGAGGTTGAAGGTAGCGCGTTGGTCAACCGGAAGGTTGGCCGATTGTGAAAGTTTGGACGTCACTTGAAACGGAATCCAAAACATCACGCCGCCGATGACGCCCATGACGAGGGCAGGTACTCCAACCAAATAAAACCGTCGCGCGGCCCAAAGTAAGTTGCGGCGTGGGCCGGTGTTGATCTTAAGATCGCTCGGTGTCAGGCCGAGGCCATTCAACCGTTGATGGTGGATCACGATTGCCTGTGCGATGCTCGCCGTGGGGTCGCTGGCCTCACTCCGAAAACGTGAAAGCATCTCGGTTGTGACTCGTAGCCGCGCAACCTTGCCCGCCACGTCGGCCCGACCACCGCGCTCTGCTGTCCAAATGGCCTCAGTGCACTGGACAAGCGGTTGGTCAGCCCATTGATCGAGATTGAATGTCACACTACGCAACGCATCGCTTACACGTTGTGTCAGTTCTCGGACGGCGTCGCGATCCTCGGGATTACATGTGGTGAGGTCGGACCATTCAACGGGCTTGCCAACAAGGACGCTTGCCTCCGAGCGGAACCGGTCCTTCCGGCGCAAGACTATGCCGACGGGCGCAATGCGCACCAACGTTCCAGACAATGCCGTGGCCAAGGCGATCCGTGCCGCGCCTGTCTTTAGTTCGGTGATGGACGGTTCGCTGTGACTGATACCCTCTGGGAAAATGCCGACGGCGGCATCGTGTGTCAGCGCGGTGACGACGGCTCGAAACATATCGCTGTTCTTGCCCATGGCGGTTGGGTCGTCCACACGCCTGAAAACCGGGATGGCGCCGGACGCCCGCACCAACCATCCGACCTTTCGATCTTGGAATAGGGGTGCTTTCGCCAGGAACCGTACTGGTCGTCTTGCCGCGGTTGCGACGAGCATGGGGTCGAGCAGGGAATTGGGGTGGTTGGCCACCAGCAGCACCGGGCCCGTTCTCGGAACGTCATCACCTTCGACGCTCAACCGATAGTACGTGCGCGCCGCCACGGCGGAAATGTGTGCGATAGCTGGTAGCAACCACATGAGTTGAATATCAGGCCCGACGTGATGAACTCAGTGCCCCCGGCCCGGTGGCATCTCGCACCCTTCACGTTGTTGCGTATCAGCAAGCCAAAAGATCTTCCATCCATCCGGGCCTTTGTGCAACTGGAACGAATCGACGCCGCAATGGCTAAAACCAGACCCTATAAAAAACGCGAATTTCGTCCAAACGGACGCTAACGGGCCATCGATGTGAACCGTCGTGTCCCAAAGTATCTCGTCCCACACGGAATCGCGTGGTGTCCCGATCGCGCGGATGATGCCGTCGATCCCATCTGCAGAAACACCGTCCGCGCGCGCGCGAACCAATTGGGCGTCATCGGTAAACGCGGATCGGGCCATCGCGCTGTCGCCAGCGCGCATACCGTCGAAAAGCCGTTCGATCACGGCGGTGATTTGAGCTTCATCGTTCTGACCGGCCAGCGCGGTCGAGAAGCCTAATGCCAGGAAGCCAAGAGTGGCCAACGATCTCATAATTCCTCCGTTTGATGAGAACCAAATGTGCATTTCAAAACATGCGGCGTGGGTGAAAGTAATGCGATAAAAGTATCTGTCTTGCGACCGTTGCGGTACGAACGGAAATGCGACTCCTTGTTTTTATCCTGGGGGCGAATCTTCGCGCATAGCCAGCAGTATCTGCCGCAGCTCGTCATCATGCAACGTGCCAAGTCCGCCACGAAACGTGCATG
>JAZDDC010000394.1:0-6936 GCA_036679565.1 Gemmatimonadota bacterium | reverse complement strand
TCCGGATCGCCTGGCGTGAAATCATTATCTTTCACATCAAAACCGTCCATCTCGAGAAACGCACTCATGCCTCCCCAGATTCCGGCAATATGGAGAGCAAGTTGCCCAAGCGTCATCGACTTTGCATGCGGACGCCATGACAATTTGTCAGCAGGCACGGCTTCGAGCATTGTCCGGGTCACCACTGCTTCATGATCTAACTCGCCAATCATCGGATCGATTGCACGCATCGTAACGGTCATCTCTTCCTCCATGTTACCAGTTATTGGTTGGTCATTTCCGACGAACATCTACCTGTGTCACCGTATCGATTACCGAGAAAACTTCCTGCAAACCATCGGACGCGGCCCGCGATAGGAGTCTCCCTACTTTCTTTTCAAAACCTTCTAGGATCTTGCCGCAGCGATCCACAATCTCCAGTCCCGCAGGCGTGATCCCCACCATGAACGAACGTCTATCCTCAGCGTTAATGCTCCGATCAACCAGACCACGTTGTTCCATGCGATCTAACATGCTGGTCATGGTGGTACGCCGAGTGCCCAAGACACGCAGCAGTTCCCCCACGGCAGACGGCCCGTAACGCGCTACGTAGGAAAGAAGGTGCCCTTCGGGGGCGGAGACGCCAATGTCCTTGAGCTGTGTCTCCATGTGAATCGAAACTTGCCGTTCGGCCTTGTGCAGAGGCGAGAGCAGCCAGCTTTTGTACGATTTCGGATGTGCCACTATCGGACTAATGTAGCCACGGGTGAACCCCTCGGCAACCGTGCTCGTAAGGGGAGTTCGGCTTAGATTTGTCACACAATATCCAGATACAGAACCTCCACGGAGAACGTTCATGTTGAAACGACCAGCATCGGTACTGCTCTCGGCGCTCTTGCTCGCGTGTAACTCCGCACCGTCACCAAGCGAGACCGTCGACCTCCTCATAGAGGCTGTACGGGAGGGGGACAGCGTGAAGGTCGCTCGTTTTATCGACCTGGCGCGAGTCTCAGAGTCGGCGGTGGATCCACTGTTCCAAGCTGCGGCCATGATGGACGCCGCGGATCCGGATCGGTTTCGCGCCCAGACTGGCGGCATGGGTATCGAGATGTTGCAACAGTTTAAACCGATGGTAGCCCCAATGATGGAGCAGCTCTTTTGGCAGATGATGCTTGATCCAGAGTCGCTTGAACACGGTCCCATCGGGCAAATACTGGGCGACCGACCATTGCCCTTTGCGGAACTCGGCAACGCATTTCAAGGTGTCACCGGCGAACGCCGCGACGGTGATGACGCAATCGTTTCTGTTGAACTCGATCAGGAATCGGCCGGTCGGACTTTCGTACTAGACATGAGACTCGAAGAGAACGACGACGGCTGGATGGTCGTCTCATTCGACAATCTCGAAGACGCCATTACCAACATGTTGGACGAACCCAACCGTTAGAAAGAAGTGAGGGTCAGAATCCCGACGGGTCTTTAGCGGCGGGCCGCATTACTCATCCGCCCGGTCCACGTCGCCGCGTCGCTGCAATATGCGGCACGGTTACTCCGACGAGAGCGTGACCGGGCCGGTGAACTGCTGTTACTGCCGGTGACTGGGGGCATGTCCGTCCGTCAGGACTCAATCGCGGTTGAGCGTGTTATTATCCCGCCATTGGCATCGTGATGCGCAAATTTTCCTCCTGGCCGGTCCTGCTCCTGGCGTTGTTGCCGTTAGTGGTGCTCTATCCCCTGGCAATCGTGGGTCTCTCAGAATCGGGACTGACCGGTACCAACCTGGCATACAGTCTTACCAGCATGTTGTGGGCAAGTGCGTTGGCCGCGGTGGGATGGCTGGTCGCCGGTTGGATGCCGTGGGGAAAATGGAACGGGTTGTGGCTCTACGGATTGCATCTTGGTGGTGCAATCATCTACGCCGTCGTGTGGTGGTTGGGAACAGCCGTGCTGCGAACAGCCATGCGCGGTGGCAACATCAACCAAAGCATCCGGGACGCCGTGACCGGACCGTTTCTGTTCTGGAACATCCTGCTTGGCGTCCTGATCTACGGGGTATGCATCGGTTTGTTTTATGCGGCCCGATCGCAAGAGGAAGTGCGTGACCAGCGGTTGCAAACGGCGCGGGCGGAGGCGGTCGCCGCTCGGGCGCAACTCACGGCGTTGCAAGCACGCCTCAATCCGCATTTTCTGTTTAACGCACTCCACTCTTTGTCCACTTTAATCGAGACCGACCAACGTCTGGCCGAGGAGGCAGTCGATCGACTCGGTACGTTGTTCCGGTACAGTTTGGAACAGTCGGGCCGCGAGACCGTGACCCTACGACAGGAATGGTCATTTGTCGAAGATTACCTTGCCATCGAACAGTTGCGGTTTGGAGACCGGATGACTGTCAAGACACACATCGAGCCCCGCACGTTGGACGTGCATGTTCCACCGTTTTGCCTTCAGCCCTTGGTCGAGAACGCGATCAGGCATGGTATCGCGCCCCTCGAGGGCCCCGGTACGGTGACCATTGTGGCCTCGATGGAAGAAGGAAGTTTGCGGCTCGACATTATCGATGACGGCGTGGGAGCAGACAAAGCGACCATGGACTCGGGACAGGGCTTCGGCTTGCAAGCCTTGCGGCGTTACGTGGAGCACAATGCTGCCGGCGGTGGACGGCTGACTGTGGAATCACGCCCCGGATCCGGGTGTCGGGCGAGTGTGTTGCTACCGGTTGGACGGTCAAAACAATGATCTCCGTTGTCATCGCAGACGATGAACCGCTCGCACGATACAAGCTGCACAACTACGTCAGCGCGGTACCCTCGTTGCGCGTTGCGGCAGTCTGCCATGACGGCAACGAAGCGCTTACCGCGGCCATATCGACTCGGGCGGAGTTGCTTTTCCTGGACGTCCGGATGCCGGGATTGTCCGGTACAGAGGTGGTGGCAAGTCTCGACAAGGTTCCTGCGGTTGTGTTTACCACAGCCTATGACGCATACGCCGTTCAGGCCTTTAACCTCGGCGCGGTGGACTACCTGCTCAAGCCATTTGGCCGGCGGCGTTTTCTGGAGACGATCGACCGCGTACAAAACATGTTGACCACCAGTTCGTTCGCCACCGACGGCACCGGTTCGCCGGACCGTCTTTTGGTTCGCGAAGGCGACCGCATCACGCCCATTCACTTCCACACCATAACACGCTTTGAAGCCCGAGATGACCATGTCATGGTGCATACCGTTACACATCGGCATCTGGCAACCGTCCGCATGCACGAACTCGAACAACGACTCGATCACAACCAGTTTGTTCGCGTACATCGCTCCCACATTGTCAATCTCGACCACATCAACACCATCAAATCACATCGCAGCGGGCGGTTGGTGATCACGATGATGGATGGGACGAAGTTGTTCGCCAGCCGTGCGCGCTCGCACACGCTGCGTCAAGCTTCCATATGAATACACCGGTTGGACTGCCGTTTACCCGTTGGATTATCGTTTGACCGATCGATGCATTCCATACCGGCCTCCCATGGAGTAATAGTGAACCAGCCCCCGCTTACGAGGATCACAATGTCGGTAGCGTCACAACGCCGTGCTCTTAACGTGTCCATCGCGTTCGGCCTGTTTTGCGGCTTATTAATGAATACAGTCACGACGCTGGATGCCCAAACGCCGTCCGTGAGCACCATTCGCACAACACATCCGCTCATGTCGCGGGGGCGGATTGGCGCCATCTCCGCCGATGCTTTCGGCAACATTATCGTGTCAAATTTCGATCAAATCGTCTGGCGCATTCGGCCGGACGGCGAAGTTGAGACCTTGGCCAACAATCTTCGCGGGTCGTCCGGAAATGCCGTCGCGCCAGATGGCGTGATCTACCAGGCCAGTTTCATGGACGGCAGGATCATTCGTATCCAACCGGACGGTCAACAGGAAGATCTCGTATCCTCCGGACTCCGCGGTCCGGTTGGACTGGTGGTACAACCGGACGGAAGTCTCCTCGCGTGCGAATGTCGGGGAGCCGCTATTGCGCGCATCGCTCCCGACGGCGCCGTGTCGCCGTTTGCGCAACACCCTGACCTCGACTGTCCCAACGGGATCGTTCGGGGACCTGATGGAGCCTATTACGTAGTCAGTTTCAACAACGGGTTCGTCCTGCGGATCGACGCGACCGGACAGGCGACGCGGTTCGCCACCGTTCCTGACAGTAGCAACGCCCACATCGCCTATGCCGCCGGTGCGTTTTGGGTCACCACGATTACGACGAACCGGCTCTACCGGGTGGGGCTCGACGGACAGGTGACCCTGTACACCGGAGACGGATCCGTCGGATTTGCCGATGGCCCGGTGACTACTTCGACGCTAGCCCGCCCCAACGGTATTACGGCGGCGGTTGACGGCCAGTCGGTCATCGTGAATACTTTGCGCGGTGCCTGGCGCGGGAATGAAGCGACGGAAATCGTGCTACGACAAATTGAACTCCCCGTCGAGCCGGAGGAATTCGAACGTCTACGACTGCGGGTAGACGATCTTGTGTTTGACGCGCTCGCGACCGGCCCCGAAGACGGAGAACTCGTGATGTTGCTGCACGGATTTCCTCAGACTGCCGACGCGTTTCGTGGTCAGCTCCGCGCGCTGGGAGCAGCTGGGTACCGGGCCGTTGCACCTGATCAACGGGGATACTCGCCGGACGCCAGACCGGTCGAACGGACCGCGTACGTCATGCCAAATTTTGTACGCGACCTGTTGGGAATGGTCGATGCGTTGGGTCGCGAGCGGTTTCATTTGGTTGGACACGATTGGGGCGGAGCGGTTGCCTGGGCAGCCGGCACCTTTCAGGCCGATCGGATTCAATCGTTGACCGTCCTATCGACGCCCCACTACGCAGCGTTGGGTGCGGCCCGCACGACGACGGGGTCGGATCAGGCGCAACGATCGTCCTATTTCGCAGATTTTTCACGCCCCGATGCCGCCGACCGTTTTTTGGAAAACGACATGGCATTGCTTCGCCAGATTCTTGCCGCGGTGCCACCGGATCAGCGGGCTCGCTACATACGACGTCTGGGTACGCGTGACGCTCTCAAGGCGGCTTTGGCGTGGTATCACATATTTGACCCCTCGGTGGCCGGCGCGGGCGGAACGGGAGGGGCGGTAGCGCCGGTCACCATTCCAACGATGTACATATGGGGCACCGCTGATCAGTCATTTGGCCCCGCGGCCGTCGAGGCCACGGCCGACTTTGTCACCGGACCGTATGAGTTTCATCGGCTCGAGGGCGTAGGTCACTGGGTACCGGAGTTGGCCATCGACCGAGTCAATGAATTGCTCATTGCCCATCTGAACCGATGGGGCACCCGTGGAGATTCGGGATAGCCATTGTGGACCTCACTGCTCCTCCCTTCAGTGCGAGTCGCAAGACGATGACGACTCACAATTATTTGATCGCGTTGCTTGCTATGCTGTTCGCCTGCGATCCCTCGGCAAACGAAACCCAGCCGCAGTTCGAGGACAACTCTGACCTCCTAGCCATGCACGATGCCGACCAGGCCGACCGGCTAGGACAAATCGATTGGTCGAGCGTGGCGCCGCGGGATAGCGCTCGCCGCGAACGCACCGCTGAAATGCTCAACGACAACTTGGTGGTCACTGCTGCGGATTATTATCATGCCGCGATGATCTTCCAACATGGAGTTTTTGGTGACACGACGTCCGCGAGGCGAGCGTTTGATCTGATGGAAACAGCCCTCGCTCTCGACTCCACGGTAGAAAACGGCAAATGGCTGCGCGCGGCGGCATGGGATCGGTACCTGATGTACAAGGGAGAACCGCAGTGGTACGGCACACAATTCAGCCGTCCGGGAGCCGACGAACCGTGGGCCCTATGGGAAGTCGATACCACGCAGGTAACCGATGCCGACCGGTTGGCCAACGATGTACCGCCGTTGGCCGAAGCAAGGGCGCGGGCCGAGAACATGAACCGGTAAGGGTTGGCCGGCGGCCTTACTGCTGATAACCTACAAGACATCATCCGCAAAATACTGGACACACCCGGTTGCTGGACAACGAATGAGCAGAGAAATCCCGTGCATCGACTTAGATCGACCGACAGCAACGGAACAAATCGGCGACGCTGCGGAGGCGTTTGGTTTTTTTCAGGTGCTCAATCACGGCATTCCCGAAGCATTGGTTGCACGAGTTTGGTCGCAAACGCGTGATTTTTTTGCACTGCCGCGACAAACAAAACTGGACATTTCGCGAACGCAGAAAAACCCACGTGGTTATTATGATCGAGAGTTGACGAAAAACGCCCGTGACCTCAAAGAAGTTTTTGACTTCGCAGTATTTTGACGCATGTGTCGGAGTTGGGCTGAGCCTGCTTGAGGCTCTTTGTTCGCGTTTGCACGTTCATCCGGCATCATTGCATCCCCATTTTTCTCCGACGCACACCAGCTTCATTCGACTCAACTATTATCCGCTGAACGACCCACTGGCACCTCCAGAATCGGCTACGGCCACACCGCTTGGTGACATGGCGCTTCACCACCACACGGACGCCGGCGCATTGACGATTCTGCTACAAGACGATGTCGGTGGTTTGCAGGTACGTGTGGGCGGTGAATGGCTGGACATCCAGCCTATACCAGGCGCGCTGGTCATCAACGTCGGCGACATGATGCAGGTGTGGTCCAATGATCGTTATGCGGCGGCATTACACCGTGTAGTATCAAGAACCAATCGAGAGCGATATAGCCTGCCCTTTTTCTTTAACCCGTCGTACGATACGGATTACGCGCCGTTAGCGGGTGACAATGCACCAAAGTACCGAACCATTAATTGGGGAGCGTTCCGACAAGCCCGCACCGACGGTGACTATGCAGATTTTGGGAAGGAAGTTCAAATTTCGGATTACCGCGTCGAACCCAAATCGTGAGATCACCAACAACCGTTTGATCCGCCACGCAAGACGATC
>JAZDDC010000393.1:0-5370 GCA_036679565.1 Gemmatimonadota bacterium | reverse complement strand
TCCAACGGGCGCACGGTCAGACGTGGTTCGACATTCAGTCGGTGACCGGCGTCTTCATCAAACCGCATGCCGAATGCCCAGACATTGAGATTGACGGACTGACGTGGGTCGGTTGTGAGACCCAGCCAAGACGAGACATATCCTGGTTCGCGTAAACCCGGCCCACCGCGGAGCGCCTCGGTAGAAAGTCCAGAGAAAGTGCGATCGACACCGAAGTTGATCCGCCAATGGTTTTTCAATTGGCCGTTGCCAAAGAGTTGTAACCACCGGTAGCGCAGTTCGCCGGCGGTTGTCCAACCTGACGAGTGAGAGATATCGAGTTGCCACCGGCGGAACGGCCCGCTGGGTTCGAATTGTACAAAACCGATCCGGCTATCGACGCCAACTCTATCACTTCCGTTTTGAAAACCCAGATCGTTTACTTCAAAATCCGGTGACACGTAAGTACCGTTGACCTGCCAACGCCAGTGGCCACCACCGATCTTGGCCAATCGCATGGCCGCCTGGGTTCCGGCAAGCGAAGTGCGTGCAGGGTCGAACTCGAGGTGAGTGGCATCGGGCCGTTGGAACCGGCGACCCGGGGCACGCTGCGTCGCCGCGATGGCACCGGAGTCTCCCCGAACCTGACTGGCCACCAACGAACCGGATGTCTCATAGGTACCGGTGCCGAAGCGATGCCGCCAATCTACCCCACCAACGTACGCGGCATTGTGTAGGGAGCCAAGAAAATCATCTGGTGACCCGCGGTTGGTGGCGGTCGCTATAACACCTACAGCACTTTGGCCCTCGCGAAAGTCCTTGATTACTCTGGCGGCCGTGAAACTTGCAGAAGGTTCAACCGCTACTGAGGAAATCACACCGTCCTCGCCCAGATACCGTGCGGACTCGCGTTGCGTTACGGCATTCATCACACCAATTGAAAGCCCGCCACTTGTTTTCCCCGTAAGTTTTGATGCGACGAGAATGCTGGTGGCGTCGGGTCGATCTACAAACCGGGCATCGCCCGGAAGACGCCCACGCGGTCGCCGACCGATGCGCCGCGAATGCACGAGTGGTGGCCACATGGGAAATGTGACTCGGAAAAGATCGGTGCCCTCGAGAAAGAACGGTCGTTTTTCGCGAAAGAACGATTCAAAGGACGAAAGATTTACCTGGGACGGATCCGCCTCAACCTGACCGAAGTCGGGATTGACCGCAAGGTTCAAAGTGAAGTCCGATGTTACACCGTAACGTATGTCGGCACCGAAGGTCGCTGTTCCGGTATTGTCGTTGTGAAACGGATTCCCGACGACGCCGGGCGCACGTGTCAATCGGGAAAGCGCGTAGGGTTGCACTTCGAGTCGCCCTGGTGGCGACAAACCCACAAGACCTGTCAACGTTCCGAACGCCGAAACGAACTGGGCGGCGTCAGCGGGGATGGGTGACCAATAGGATCGTTCGCCGAACCGGGCAACAAAGCGGCCAAAGTTCAGCCCCCACTCCAACTCTGCACCTTGAGCGGATGACGCGAAGCGGAGTTGCGATAGCGGAATCCGGAATTCGACCGTCCACCCAATCGAGTCTCGGCGCACACCAACATCCCATACGGCATCCCAACCACTGTCCTCCTGGGTGTCGTTGTGATGTATCGCATCGAGCTTTACACCACTTGGATTTACCGAAAAGCGAAACGCTGTCCGACTGTCACCATAGCTAGCGAGATATACATGGGCCCAGTCGCTCGTTTCGCTCCAGACATCTCGACGAGTAAGACGCGTGGTCACGGAGTCGGGAGCCGAATCGAAGAGCCGCATGGCGACGTAGATGGCGTTGCGATCATATACCACCTGCACGCCCGTCGGAAACGTAGACGGATCTCCCGGCTGAGGGACAAGCTGTACGAAAGGTGTTGGGGTATCAGCCTCAGTCCACACGACCTCGTCCAAAACACCGTCGATATTCGGTGCTGATCCGATTAGCCCCGTGGCTTGCAACACATGTTCCGCACGCAGTGTGACGGGAAATCGAGCGGTATCATCGGCGGTTTGAGCAACCGATGGACTGTGCTGCAAGATCGAGAGACACAAACTTCCAACCAAAAAACGAACCGTCTGCATTGGTCCTCCAACTTAGGTGGTCGTGTGGTAGCGGACCCGTAAGTTGAGGAATTACCGCACACCAAAGGTGTTGGGGCGGTTTGCAAATGGTTCGGGAAACGGATGAAGAACGTAAGGAATCAGTTAGAAGAGTCCGAATTAAACTTGGAGCCTGTAACCTACCTTTCGTACGGTGATGATGTGTCGTGGTCGCGCCGCGTCATCCTCCAACTTCCGACGCAACTCGGCAACGTGAATGTCTACGGTGCGGGACACGACTTCAGCGTCATAACCCCAGAGTTCACGTAGCAGATCGTGACGCGATGCAACGGCTCCAGCCCGCCGTAACAAGGCCAACAGGAGGTCAAATTCCTTGGGCGTCAGCGAAACCTCAGCCCCTCGCTTGTACACGGTTCGCGACGCCGGATTGATCTCAACGTCGCCAAAACGTTCTGCGAGGGCGCGCGCGTCTTGCCCGTTGACCGATGTTCGACCCCGCCGCAACAATGCCCGCACACGAGCCAACAATTCCAACGTGCCAAACGGTTTCGTGACGTAGTCATCCGCGCCCGTATTGAAACCCAGCACTTTGTCGGCCTCTTCCCCCCTCGCCGTCAGAATGATGACGGGAACATCGATCCCATCAGCGCGCAATTGCTTCAGAACGTGATAGCCACTCAAACCGGGCAACATTAGGTCGAGCACCACGAGCGACGGCTTTTCTGTACGGGCGCACCGCAGACCCGAGGGGCCATCGTCGGCAACTGCTACGTCGTATCCCTCGATCTCAAACGCGGTGCGCAGACCGTACGCCAGGTCAACGTTGTCCTCTACAATGAGGATCTTTGCCGTCACGCCGAAACCTCAACACGTGTATCGTGGTGTCCGATGCGATTACGATCGGTGGACGTTACGGATCGGGCACCGGGTAGTTCAATGATAAATCGTGCACCATGCGTTCCGTCCTCAACCCATACACGCCCGTTGTGGGACGCAACCAGTTCGCCAACCACTGACAACCCGATACCGCTACCAGTCACCGTCGTATTCGCGTCACGTTCGAGACGACGATACGCTTCCCAAATGCGATCACGCAGTTCGACCGGAATCCCCGGACCTTCGTCCTCGACCCAGATCCTCGCGGAGTCACCCACTCGGTCGAGGCCGACCGTTACTGTTTGTCCCTCTGGTCCGTACTTGAGCGCGTTGTCCATGAGGTTGAGGAGGATCTGACTTAACGCATCACGATCGGCCGGTGCAAAGGTCCGGTCGCGCATATCTTCATGCAGCCGCACGTTCCGGGCCGCCGCTAGCGGTGAAAACGCTTCGACGGTCTCCCCGATGGCCGCTCGCAGGTCGGTATCTTCCAACGTCAGCCGAGCACCGTTTCGTCGCAACCGCGAGAAGTGCAGAATGTTCTCGACGAGATGCGTGAGGCGGCGAGCTTCGCGATTGATCACGGTGGCCGATCGCTTACGCTCCTCCGCGGTCCGGAGCTTGCCCTGGTCAAGCAATTCGCCGAACATGCGAATTTGCGCCAACGGTGTGCGAAGCTCGTGGGACACTCCCGAGATGAAATCATCACGTAGGCGAGCAAGTTGGTGCTCGCGGCGCATCTGGAGCACGGCTGCGATTCCCACACCAAGGGTGAGGACAAGCAAACCAAACAACAAGGGTAGGCCGGAACGCGGGAGTCCCCCAATGATCAACTCCCCGGCCGCATCCGGCCGCACCGCGGCCTGCACTATCAAACCGCCATATGCCGCACCCAACGTATCGCGCGCGGCGAACGTCGTCTCGTACCGAACCGGGGACTCGTAGACGGTAACTTCGTCAGTCGTCAACGCGGAGAGAAAGAGCAGCGAATCCCTCGGCGCCCCTTCCGCAATGGTTGGTGGAAGCAGCGGAGCATCGTTGCACGCGTTGTCGAGGGCCTTATCGAATCCCGTGAAATCGGTTACGAACCCGTACGCCGCACGGAGTTGGCCGCCTCGCGCACGGGCAAACGTGAAAGCCACCACGTCGTGTCCGCCCGGTACCGATGGGTTCGTCCGAGGGAAAAGGAACCACCTTCGCCGCGAGCTTTGCCGCACCACAACACTGTCGGCGAGCCACGCGAGCTCGGTTGACCCGCGCCCTCCAAGCACCGTCACGCCTCGCGACGCGAGATCAACTCTGAAATACGAATGGATCGATGAAAGCCCTAAACAGTCACACGACGGACTCTCTAGTGCATCACGCACGATGGCGGGTGACGGCAAGGGACCACGGCTTGGCAACCGGCCTTTGGCACGCACCGCCTCGTACAGGGGATTCCAAACGGCGGCCTCAATGGTGCCACGAGCACGGCGGGCAAATTCCCACGCGGCGAATCCGGCGTATTCACGCAACGTATTTTCCACCGTTGCACGGTGGGAGCGCTCCGCGGCTTGCGCGTTGAATGCCAATACGCCAGCCAACGCAAGGGTGAGGACGATAAACACGGCCGACAGGGTTCTCTGATGACCGAATCCGTTGTTTCGTAGTCTTTTCACTCTGACCCATCTCCACCAAACGTTCGACTGTGCGTCCCTATTTATCTACGAGTTCGGTTACGCCCAAGCAATCGTTCCCGGTTCGAAACCAGTCCGGAGTTTGTAAACGTCTTGTAAGGGCTAGACCTTTCTTGGCCCGGGAGCCCCACCGCGCGCCGATCTGAGTTTACTCATACCCCACACTCAAGACATCGTCGCTATGTACGGATCAGTTCCGCTACTCGCACTTTCGGCGCTGGTGCGGCAGGAACTGGAACAACGTTTCGCCGAGGATGAAGTGGTGCAATGGATCGGAAAACCGGAGATGTTCCGCACCGGTTGGCCGGGAATCGGGCAGGTGATCATGACGACGGTCATACTCGCGATCGCGGCCTGGCTCGGTTTCGCCTACTGGATGCTCGTTCTGTTTCCGTTATTCATGATGTGGCAGGCGGGGCGGACTGACTATGTCTTGACGGATCAACGAGCGTTTGTCCTCCGCGAGTTCAAGGGCGGCGTATTCGTTCGGCATGGAGTCTCCGCGACCTGAAACCGGAGGTACTGCGCGAGACCAAATCAGGTGTTGGCGACGTGATCCTTGGCCCCCTTGGCGTCGGGGTTCATAGTGTCGATATGGGCGCAGGCGAAGTTCGAATGGACATTGGCTTTCGTGCGGTCCGCAATGCGCAACGGGTCGCGGATCGTATCTGCGCGCTCCGCGACGCTGGTCTCGAAACATCGGGACCGTCTGACGACGGAATATGGCCGTCGCGGCCCACATC
>JAZDDC010000392.1:0-2666 GCA_036679565.1 Gemmatimonadota bacterium | reverse complement strand
GTATCGCCGTCCAACGTGGTTAGCGCCAATTCTCCTGTATCGATATTGATGCTTGCGATTTGATTCCCGGCCAGACTACCGGAATACACCCAGTCGCCGCTTGGACCGATAGCCAACGCGTGTGGCCTACCAAAGAACACGTCAACTTCATCGAGCTGCATGCTGGCACGCTCAATGAGGCCAATCCGTTGCGGCGGATTTACGGCGGCCATGGACCGGCCCACGTACAATAGGTCCCGGGTCGGATGCAACGCTAACATGCCTGGTGTCTCAAAATCCGCCTGCCCTACCAGTCGGTTGTCCCGACTAAACTTTAACACCTTTCCCGCCGCGATCAGCGAGACGTACCAATACGACCCGTCGGGTTCTACGGCCGTGTGGTGCGGTTTTGCATTGGCCGCAAACCCAAGATTCTGTAGATCAACCGTCTCGATGACAGCATTCGTTTCGAGATCGATGATTGAGATTGATGCATCGTCTTGGTTTGCCACATAGAGCCGCGGGCCGTCAGCTTGTGTCTCACTCACCCGGACAGGCGTCGATGTAACCGCGTTCGCGCTGCTCGTGGTGGCGCATGCGGATGGGAGCACGAGGCCACCCATCGAGGCCATTAATAAAACGAGATTCTGCATAGCGTGGATTGAGAAACGACGGGTTCCGTTTTCTGGAACCCGTCGATCACACCTCGTGAAAATGTTTACGGTATGATTTCCTGGGGCCTCTTCTTCAACAAGAACAAACCCTCCTGGCCACTTGTGACGATCACGACACCGCTCTCGAAGAACGGATAGTTGCTCCATGCACCGCCAAAACCTGGTGTATCTTCGCCGTACGGAACCGTGTCGAAGAACCCAACTTCCACTGGATTTTCCGGGTCACGCACGTCGAGGACACGCAAACCGCTTTGGTAGTTGGACTGGTACATGTAGTCGCCCCTGACGTACAGATTGTGATCGCTTGCCAGGTTTTCGGACATATGCTCTTTCACGAGCACCGGGTCATCCAAGTCCGTAACGTCCCACACGAGAGTACGCGTTCCTACGACGTTGCCACCCAATTCGTCCAGCTCGTCGTTCATGTAAAAGTATCGATGGTCTTCTGTTAACCAACCTTGGTGAGAGTACCCGACGTTGGGGTACGATGCCATGGCCAACGCAACAGGTTCATCTTTGTTCGTCACGTCCGCGATACTCAGCGCTGTCTCGTTTGCTCCCATGCAAATCTCTTTGCCAGCATGCTCACCATCAGGGCCACGGTAGGTCACACACTGCGCATCGTGTGAATAACCGGTGCCACGCCGGCCGGTGTTTGCATCCGCAAAGCACCCCGCGAAAGTCGGCATTGCGGGGTTTTGAATGTTGATCATGTGCAAACCACCACCGCACGTTTCGCCGCCGGCGCTACTGCCCACTGAGTAGGCAAAGCCCGTTTCTTCATTGATCACGATATTGTGCGCGCTTGCGATCCGATCATAGTGTGCGGTTTCCGTGAATGTCGTGGGTTCCCGGATGTCACGCAGTTGCGTCAGGTCAAACACCTGCATTCCGTGCGGGCCCGCACCGTCGGACACAATGAACACGTGGTCATTGTAAACCTTCATGTCTCGCCACGTGCTTGTCCGTGCGGCTTCGGTCTTCGGAAGGTTACCAAGATATCGCGGGCGACTGGGATTGCTGATATCGACGAAGGAGGTACCATCAAGTCGCCCGACGATGGCGTATTCCCGACCGGTCTCCGAATCCGTCCATCCCCAGACATCATTGACCCGCACACCACGGCTACCGCCAAGGTCTTTGATTGGAAGGAACGCCACCATATCGACCTCATTGCAATCGAATGCGACGGCAACTCCCGCCGTGCAATCAACCTGGCCATCGGTAACGGCCACGGGTCCCTTGACGTCTCCCCATACTTTCTGAGCTGCCGACCAACGGTCGTTTGCGCGCTCGAGAATGATAGCGGTCCCCGCCCCAAAATCGTCGCCAGCCACACCCGCCACGGCGAGGTTTCCGCGAACCGCAAGCGTCGATGCAAAACGATCGCGCAATTCGATATCGTCTCCACCGGAGATCTTGTTGGATCCGTTCCAACGACCGGACTCCGCCCGTTCGAACAAATACGTGGTGCCGGTGCCATCGGCTCCTGGGGTTCCCACCCACGTTTCGCGGCCGCTGAGCACCAACGCGGCACCGAATCGGGCGCGGCGCGGCGCGTCAAACGGCTGCAGGTTTGGTTGACCCGTCCACTCACCGGTGTCGTGGTCACGGGTAAAAACAAAAACGGCACCCGTTCCATTGTTCATCCCCGGCGCGCCGACGAACGCATAATCGCCGTCTATTGCAACCGCGGTTCCAAAACCGGACCGACTCGGAAGATCAGCCTGTTCGAGTTTGCCTGTCTGCTGCCAACCGCCCATGGCGTTTTTCGCGAAGACATAAACCTGGCCGCGTTGATCGCTGTTAGCTGGCTGTCCCCGCCGAAAACCAAACTGCACCGGTGCGCTTACGACGATTCGTTCTCCATCCATCGCGATCGCCTGACCAAAGGGCGTACCGGACTCAGACTCAACCATGAGCTTGTCGCTTTCCGCCCACACCCAATCCGTGTTACGCTCGAACACGTAAACCGCACCGGCCGCGTCTCCATGAGCCCAACTCGAGATCGCC
>JAZDDC010000391.1:0-8170 GCA_036679565.1 Gemmatimonadota bacterium | reverse complement strand
ATTGGAAGATATGGTGACCGTCGGGCAACGACAGAGGATAGAAGAGAGTCAACACTGAGCAACATTCAACACTCAACACTCAACGCTCAACCTCCAACGATTGTTGAGTGTTGAGTGTTGAATGTTGAATGTTGCTCAGTGATTGTCCGCGTAGTGACGCTTCGGCTGGAATCGGACACCTGCCCATACGCCTCCGTGATCGGAGGGCCACAGGCCTGATGGCGTTCGTTCACGTAACCGCTTGCCTATGACTCGGGCGAAAGGTGCACGAAAACGTGTGTTCTCCGCTGGGCGGGCCAGGATGAGATCGATGCGCCTGTCAAAATTGACCTCGGTATTCATAAGACCGGGGTCGTGACAACATGTAAACCCTTCGTCCCGTCTCGGCTTTGTTGTCCATGCGTCAATGTACCCGGCGCTCAAGAGGAGCTGATACGTTTCTCCGGTTGGCGCGTGTGTGTTGAGATCCCCAACTAGGATGACCGGCAGTGTTTCGGTTGCAAAGGTCTGAATTAACTCATCGGCTTGCGCCAGTTGAATCGGGAGGGTCTCCGCTACAGAAGCCGGTTCCAGATGAGTATTCACGAAACGGTATGACTTGCCTTTGATGTGAGCTGTTGCCGCGACGAAACCACGCGGGATGGTGATACCCAATGCCTCAATTGGCAGAGCCACGGCGTAATTCTGTTCCACAATGTCTGAGACTTCAACACCCTTGCGCGCGAGGATCACATCGTAGTCTGTCAACCGGATGTCGTCGAAGGTTGGAGTGCCGTTGACGACACCGGTGACCATGGGGATCTCGACGTCAGGGTTTTGGATGCGCGCAACGACGGTGTAGTCTTCGCCTTGGGCTGCCAAGGCGGCCATCAAGATTTCCAGATAATCGAAGACAACGTCTTCTGCGGGGGTTGTCCCCCCGACGATGGCGTCCCCCGGCGACTGAATGCGCACCGTCGAGATCTCTTGTAATCCTACGAGGTGTGGTTTGGTTCGGTGAATTTCCCGCGCGAGCGCGCCGGCGCGCTCGGGAAAGTTTGTGGCCAACAGTTGCTGAAATGCCTGTGCCACCAACAACGGGACGTCCTCAGGATTCTGTGCGGCCAGGACGACGTCTACATCGGTGCCTACGTACACATTCCGGGTCAGGACTCGAAGATCGCGATTGCCGTGACCGTACTCCCTGTCCGAGTGAAATTCGGCGTCATTGCCGATTGGAGTGAGGGGGGTATCCTCGGTGCAAGCGGCGACCACAAACACCAAAGCCGCGAGAATGAAGCGTTTCATTGCAACCTCCTGTGTCATTGGATCTGTCAAAGGTGCCGCGAGTTTAGACATGTCCCGTCAAGTGGACGTCAAGGTTGCGTGCGGGCCACTGGCGGACTCGGAATGACCGGCTAGAATAACGGCTGGCAGATTATTCCAAGATGAAACGCATGGGAGGGGTCATGTTTGGGAAGCGTACAATGTGTCAGGGCCTTTTACTCTTCGTCGCCACCGTGGTGTCCGTGATGTCCCAGCCGGTTGTAGCTCAAACCGATCGCCTGGAATCGCTCAAAGCAGACCTTATCCAAAATGTCCAGAACCGACGCCAATTCACTCAACAGGTCGTGGATCAGATTTTCAGTTTTGGCGAGTTGGGTTTTCAAGAGGTTGAGACATCGAGATACCTTGTCAACCTCCTTCGCGAAAATGGCTTCACGGTCGAGGAGGGCATTGCGGGGATACCCACCGCATGGGTGGCCACGTGGGGATCCGGCAAACCTGTCATCTCGCTCGGGACCGACATCGACGATATCCCGCAAGCTTCTCAGTTCCCCGGTGTCGCGTGCCATGCACCGCTAGTACCGGGTGCGCCCGGGCATGGCGAGGGGCACAATTCCGGTCAGGCGGTGAACATCACCGCGGCATTAGCCGTCAAAGATGTCATGGAACGTGAAGGCCTACCCGGTACGCTTCAGATTTGGCCGGGCGTTGCTGAGGAACTCGTCGCCACGAAAGCGTACTACGTTCGTGCCGGTGTGTTCGAGGATGTCGACATCGTTTTATACGCACATGTGGGATCGAATCTGGCGACGGGTTGGGGCATCACTCCGGGCACTGGATTGATTTCAGCGCTCTTTACCTTTGATGGACAGAGTGCACATGCCGGTGGAGCGCCATGGCGTGGTCGCAGTGCCGCGGACGCAGTGCAACTCATGGAGACCGGTTGGAATTATCGCCGCGAGCATTTGCGTTTGCAACATCGGTCCCATTCAGTCGTCGTGAACGGTGGTGACCAACCCAATGTTGTGCCGCCAACTGCCTCCATTTGGTTTTATTTTCGCGAACGCAACTACGATCAAATTCAAAGTCTGTTCGCGATCGGTGACTCCGTTGCACGCGGCGCTGCGCTCATGACCGGAACGGAACTAGCGTCGGTCCGTATTTTGGGATCTGCATGGCCCGGTCATTTCAACAAGACAATTGCAGAGACGATGTACGCCAACATCGAACGGGTCGGATTGCCGGATTGGTCCGATGCCGATCAAATACTGGCGCGGGCGGTGCAAGCCGAAGTTGGCGGCGCGGAGAACGGACTCTCTACCACGCTTTCGCGGTTGCGACCTGCGCTGACGGAAGATCAACGCAGAGCCGGCTACGCGGACGATATTGGCGACATTTCGTGGAATGTTCCAACGGCCACGCTTTCCTTCCCGTCGAACATTCCCGGCCTGCCCGGTCATAACTGGTCAAACGCCATCGCCATGGCAACACCGATTGCACACAAGGGTGCGACGGCAGGTGCCAAGGTGCAAGCAATGACGGTCCTCGATTTCTTGTTGCGACCGGAGCTGGTGGAGCAAGCGTGGGATTACTTTCGTGATGTGCAAACACGAGACGTCACCTATCGACCGCTCATTCGCCCGGACGACCGGCCGGCCATTCATATGAATGCTGAAATTATGGCGGAGCATCGCGAGGCCATGTCAGAATACTACTACGACGCATCGCGGTTCGACTCGTACCTCGAACAACTCGGCGTTGCGTATCCAACGCTGCGTCAGTCCAATGGGCAGTGCACCGTTGGGTCGGTGCCATAACCGGCCCCTCCATTCGTCCGAAAGGAGTACACTCATGCAAAAGATCGTTTTCGCATTGATTGCGGGCGTTATTGCTCACGACCCTACGGATGTTTTTGACGACTATCCGAAGAACCCAAACATCGATGTGTTGCATTACGCATTCGATCTAACGTTACGTGATGGCACGGACGAGATTGGCGGAGTCGCCACCATCGATGTACGATTTCTCGCTGATGGGATAGAACGTCTGCGATTTGATCTCATCGGTGTGGGCAACGGCTCAGGTATGGCGGTGTCCAGTGTGACGTCGATGGGGACGCCCCTCGCGTTCACACACGTCAACGACGTTCTCTGGATTGAGTTGCAACGTGCCTCTCGCGCATCCGATCGTATCAGCGTGAGTGTTTTGTACAGCGGTACGGCGGCCACTGGTTTGATCATCGGTCCCAACAAACACGGCGATCGGACGTTCTTCTCGGACAATTGGCCTAACAAGGCACGGAATTGGTTGCCCACAGTCGATCATCCGTATGACAAGGCAACCGTCGAGTTCAGTATCCTCGCGCCCAACCACTATCAAGTTGTTTCAAACGGCTTGTTGATCGAAGAGACGGATCGCGCTGACAACCAACGTCTCACCCATTGGAAAGAATCAGTACCGATCGCCACGTGGCTCTACGCGGTCGGTGTGGCCCGCTTTGCTGTGCAGCATGTTGACGACTATCAAGGGAAACCGATTCAAACCTGGGTGTATCGGCAGGATCGGAACGCTGGTTTTTTTGACTTCGCAATTCCTTCGAAGGACGTTCTGGAGTTTTACGGAGACCGAGTTGGCCCGTACGCCTATGAGAAACTTGCCAATGTACAGGCCAACAGCGTCGCTGGCGGGATGGAGGCAGCGTCAACACCGTTCTACGGAGACGTTTCTGTCACGGGTACCCGCACGGTTCGTTGGCGAAACGTCGTCATTCACGAGCTGGCACACCAGTGGTTTGGCAATGCTGTCACCGAGTACGATTGGGACGATGTTTGGCTCAGCGAAGGATTTGCCACGTACTTCACGCTTCTGTATATCGAACACGCATACGGACGTGACGAATTCGTTCAGGGACTGCGAAGTAGCGCCGAGCGCGTGTGGAGTTTTTACCGGGAGCGACCAGACTATCGCATTGTGCACGATAATCTCACTGACATGGGGCAGGTTACCAGCTCGCAGACTTACCAAAAAGGCGCATGGACACTCCACATGCTCCGTGGAATCGTAGGCGATGACGCCTTTTGGCGCGGGATTCAGACGTACTATCACGAACACAAAGATGCAAATGCGACCACGGCCGATTTTCGGCGAGCCATGGAGGAAGCGTCCGGTCAGACCTTAGGTTGGTTTTTTGACCAGTGGCTTTATCAGGGTGGTGCCTTGATCCTCGATGGAGGATGGCGCTACGACATTGAGCGGCGGCAACTCGTTATCCAGTTGAACCAGGTTCAGGATGGTGGCTATCAGTTTCGAATGCCGATGGATATCGCTATTCACGTCGCGGCTGAGGAAGCCCCGCGCATGGAGCGTCTGACGGTGTCTGCAACCGACAGCGTTTTCACGATAGATCTTGACGTTATGCCCGAACGGGTTGTACTCGATCCGAATATCTGGGTCCTCATGGAGGCCAGTTTCCAGCCGTTCTAGGGTGAGTAGACATCGAAAAGCGATGCCACGAAAACCACGAAAACCACGAAAAAATGACTAATCCGAATTAACCGTGATGGTCTTTCGAACCGATCTCGGTTTCTTGTTTAGTGGATTTAGTGGATTTAGTGGATTTAGTGGCAAATCCCATTGCCCTCCAGAGCCGTCGCGCTTGCAACTCATGACAAAATGATTATACTCTAACTGTCAATAGTAGTGACCAAATGATCTGAGGGGCCTATGACCGGCAGACCACGCAAAGACCCAACCGCAGAACTCCCTCTCAAGCCGGTCACCTTTCATATCCTCCTTGTGCTCGCCGATGGGCACCGCCACGGGTACCGACTCGTCCAAGAGATCGAAGAACGAACGGCCGGTCAGCTCCAACTTCAGGCTGGCAATCTCTATCGAACTCTCCGGACGATGAAAGAGCGTGGTTTGATCGATGAATCGGCTCGGCGTCCGGCTGCGGCAGTCGACGACGCTAGGCGGCGCTATTTCCGCATCACGAATTTCGGTGTTTCGGTGGCGATAGCAGAAGCTTCGCGGTTGGAAGGATTGGTGGCTGAGGCACGATCCCGGTCGCTGTTGCCCGAATGATCTGCGACGAATGAACCAACCACGAACGTTCTCTGCATTGAACGACATCCTCTACCGCGCGGTGCTGCGACTCTATCCCCGGCAGTTCCGAATGGAGTACGGCGATGAAATGCTCCTTGTGTTTCGTGAACGCTATCGCGCCCTACGCGCCGAGGGCGGGCGCCGATTCCGATTTTTCCTGTTTGCGGCGTTGCGGGATGTTGTCATCCATGGTCTTGCCGAGCGTTGGCGGTGGCTCCGCACAAAATTCACATTCTCGCGTTCGACCGCCGGTCGTTATCGGCGGCGCGGCTATGGAAACCACCAGGGAAACCGATCGGTCATGAATCTTTTACAAGAAATCAAACAAGCGGTTCGCAATCTCCGGAAACGTCCGGGTTTTGCCACAGTCGTTCTCCTCACGATGGCAGTCGGCATAGGTGGTAACGTCGCCATATTCAGCGTCGTGAATGCCGTGTTGCTCGAGGACCTTCCATTTGAAGCCGCGGATGAAATCGTGACGTTGGATTCGCGGGCGAATAGCGGTTTCCTCGTATCGACGTCCGTTCCGAATTTTATCGACTGGCGCGAAAGAAATCGTTCGTTTTCGACAATGGGTGCCGCAACCGGTTGGAGTATGACGCGAACGGGCGGGGCGCTGGCGCACGTGGTCGATGTGCGTCTGGTATTTGGCGAGTTCTTCGAGACACTTGGCGTGGACGCTCACATTGGGAGGGTCATCACCGCTCGGGAAACGCAGTTAGGGGCTGTCCCAATCGGTGTACTTGGGCATCGATATTGGCAGCGAGAGTTCGGCGGAGATGAGAACGTTATCGGACAAAACGTCGTTCTCGATGGTGATCCGGTCGAAATTATTGGGGTCATGCCCGCGAGTTTTGGTTACCCGGCATCGGGGACCGAGGTGTATGTGCCCATGGGCATGTTGCCCACACTGCCGTGGCAGAATCGTGATAGTGGCTTCGGAATGAGACCCATTGCCCGGATGTTGCCGGGTGTGACTCTTGACGTCGCGATGGAAGACCTAACGCGGATCGGCCGCGATGTACGGAACGAATTCGGGGCAACGTTCGCGCTTCCGGAAGCCCGTCTGCTATCGGACTACTACCTCGGCCAGGCAGGCCCGCAACTCTCAATTCTTATGGGAGCGGTCGTGTTCGTGCTTCTCATAGCCACGGCTAACGTAGGAAACCTCTTGTTGGTCCGAGGCGAAGATCGGCGATCCGAAATTGCAGTGCGGACAGCGCTAGGTGCGTCCCGTGCTGATGTCATGCGCCATCTGGTAGTAGAGGGCCTTGTTTTTTCTTTCCTTGGTGGCGTTGCCGGCGTAGGGGTGGCGTGGCTCTTGATCCCGGTTCTGACGGCGATCATGCCAAATGACGCACCCGTGGCTCTCGTTGAACGTATTAGACTTGATGGCGCCGTGCTCGCATTTACAACGTTGATTGTAGTCGTGTGCGGAGTTGTGTTTGGCATGCTGCCGGCGTTGCGAGTGTCGCGACAATCGCCAGCCACGGAGCTGCGTGTAGTGCAGCGCGTCACCGATGCACGAGGAAAAAAATTACGAGCATCGCTGGTTGTGGTCGAGGTTGCGCTGGCAACGATTCTTTTGGTTGGTGCGGGTCTTATGCTGCAAAGCATGAATCGTCTCAACGAAGCGGACAAAGGCTTTTCGGAAGACGGTCTGCTGACGGGGCTCGTCCGTCAACAGTTTGCAGATTCGGCGACGTGGCGTTCGTATTACACTGAATTACAATCCGAAGCCCGCGCACTCCCGGGTGTGCGGAGCGTTGCCACGTCACTACTGTTGCCGCTTAGTAACCGTTCATGGGAAAGGCGGATCTGGCCCGAAGGCGTCCCAACGGACCGCGAAACCGGCCAGTCCGTTTTGTTCGGCGTGGTGTCTCAGGATTACTTCCAGACGTTGGGGATTCCCATGCTTGCTGGCCGAAAGTTCACTGCTGAGGATCACGGTGGAACAACACCGGTGGCGGTCATTGATGAGACGATGGCCGAGCGTTATTGGCCCGGCGAAGATCCTATTGGCAAACGAGTCACGTTTGAACTCGACAGGACCGCGCCGTCGGACGATCCGGTGAGACTATACCGCACGGTAGTTGGTGTGGCGAAGAATGTCCGCCACTATGAACTGGTCAGTCCTTCGCGGATTCAAGTGTACATACCGTTCACGCAGATGGCAGGTCGGTGGGGCATAGATATGTACGTAATCCTGCGTACTGATGTGCCCCCGGAAACGCTTGCGTCATCGTTTCAGGCCGTTGCAAGTCGTATCGATTCAGACACGCCCATTGCAGATTTACAAACGATGAGTACGTATGTCGATGGAAAGATGTCGGGTCGACGCGCGGTCAGTGGGCTCCTCGTTGCGTTCGGTGCGATGGCGCTGGTACTGGCCGCAATTGGTGTTTTTGGCGTGATCTCGTATTCGGTTTCGCGTAACACCCGTGAAATCGGCGTTCGCTTGGCACTGGGCGCGCAAGCCAGAGATGTCATCGTGTGGGTGGCAGGTAGCGGACTATGGATTGGCCTAATAGGTGTGTCGGTAGGATTGGCCGGCGCCGCGGCGCTATCGCGCGTTTTGTCTGGCATGTTGTATGAGGTCAATCCTGTGCAACTCAAGGTATACGGATCGCTCGGTCTTCTGCTTGTCGGCCTCTGTGTTATGGCCGCGTACTTGCCGGCACTGAGAGCAACCCGAATCGACCCAGTGACGGCGTTACGACATGAGTAACCCCTGTGCCTCGGATTCACTATTCGTATCGAAGTGTCTTAATTGGTTCGACCCGCGATGCTCTCACCGCAG
>JAZDDC010000390.1:0-3717 GCA_036679565.1 Gemmatimonadota bacterium | reverse complement strand
GTAATAAATGGAACCGTTGTCGAGACCTTCGGGGGTTTCATCAACGTGGCCACGGTATTCCCCAGCACGCCCGGTCCCCTAAGTGATGTGGTCTCGGTGACCTTCTCCTTCTAGTGGGAAAGTCGGCTCCGGACCTTTGGGTCCGGAGCTCAGATCTTATGCGCATCACAACCGATGCGTCTCCGACCCAAGGAGTGATCCATGTTGGTTCGAGCCTTCAATTCAATGATTCATATACTCGCCAATATTGTCGTGTGCTTGGCCGTTGCGTTCGCTGCGCCAACCGCTGCCGCAAGCCAGGGTTTCTCCGTCGGGCCCCTTCAAGTCGCGGTGCCGGCTGATGGAGGTGTCCGTTCGATTCAAGTGCGAAACAACGATTTTACTCGTCCCCGTCTGATCCAGGTCACCGCATTCGAGTGGCGGGAGACCGTAAACGGACGTGTACAATCACCAACGATGGACGTCAGCGTCTCCCCGAGTGTTTTCAGACTGCCAGCCGCGGGTGTTCGCGATCTTATTGTCACGACCTCCCCGGGCTCAGCCCCCAGGTACTACCGGCTGCACGTTGAGGAGCTGGCATCGGAGAACGACCCGGGATCCGAGGCAGGTCAGGTCGTCATGCGTGCGGCGTTCAACCTTCCGATCTTCGTCGAGGCGTCCGGGGCCGAGTACGACGTAGTCGCCTCCGCAAGACCTTCGCCCGACGGCCGCCAGGTCCTCATCGAACTCCGGAACCGCGGTGAGCGGCATGCAGTCGGCAACACTATACGCCTAACACACGACGGTGCTGTAATCGAAGAAGTCGGGGGTTTGTACTACGTGCTGCCCGGATCGACTACGGCCGTGACGGTTGCATTGCCCTTAGAGGTGTTCGAGATCGGCGTGGAGGAAGCTGACTTCTATCCGATCAAGATTGGCTTTGAGGTCGAAGGCCGCGATGGATACGTCATCGCCAATGGCCAACTCGTGTTGGCCGCAACCGACGATCCCGAATCGCTCCGGTAACCGTCGATTCGTGACCCCTTCATGTGTACTCGCGTCGCCTGGAAACGAGCGGTGTTGGCCGTCCTTCTCTTATGCGCTTCGAATGCGCCGCTTTGGGGACAGGAGAATCGGCCATTCAACGTTCGCGTCGAACGCAACCGCGACCGGTTTGTGTTTCTTCACGTTTCTCAAACGGGGCGTTTGGCGGCAAGCGAACACGACCTCGCACGATGGGGTCTGATCGATCGCGTTAAGGCACCCGCGCCGATTGAAGGCATAGCGACCGACTTAGAGTTGTACTGGCTGGACGATATCGAGGGCTACGATTTGATCGTCGACGCACACGGCGTGACGCTCGCGCCGACTCCCCACTCCCAGAGCCGCCGGGTCGAAACTGGGCGGTTGATGTTCGAACCACAGACGTTGAGACGGGGTTGGGGTGCCGACTTTACTTACCGTGTCTCGACCCAAGCGGGTGCAGGCCGTGTGCCGACACCCGCTGTTCGCGGCGACCTCGGTCTCACTTTGGGTGCTCTTGGACGTGTTGTAGCAACGGTTACCCGCGAACGACAAACTGCGCTTGCCACGACTATTCAAAATGCGGGCAATCGGGGTGTCACCGAAGGTCCGATCTTGGACATCCGGGACGTTCGTCTTCGGAGAGATTTCGATGGCGGTTACGCGTTGCAGGCGGGAGAACTCGGGGCTTCTGCCGGAGGTCTTTCCACCGGTCTTCGATACCTTGGCGCGAGCGTCGGTCTCAACACGCTGGGTAGAGCCCGCACGACGCTGTCGAGTCAGTTTGCCCGACTGGAGGATCTCGTCACACTGACGGAGCCGGCGGAGGTCGAGGTGCGCGTCAATGGGCGCCTAGTCACGAGACAACGCGTTGGTTTGGGACGCCTGAGTGTGGCAGATATCCCGCTCGACATGGGTGACAACGACGTCGAAATCTTAGTGCGCATGTCCGACGGACGGACGGAGACGTTCTCGCGCCGATTCGTGCGGGGCCTCGAGCTACTGGGCGAGGGCCAGCAGGAACTCGCCGCCAGTGCCGGTTTTCTCGGGAGCCGTCTCGGCTTTTTCGAACGCGGGTACGACGTCCCGTTCTCGAGCGCGTCATATGCACGCGGGTTATCGCAAGATCACACGATGCGGTTGAATTCGGAGTTCAGGGCAGGCGACGAACGGCACGTCGCCATGCGCGCCGAGTGGGCCGGAAATGTGCCCGGCGGTTTGTTAGGCAGGGCCGGTTTGTCATGGAACGCGTCACACGCACCGACAGAAATCGGTATCACCGAGTCGAGTACCAATCGCGCAGGCTGGCTGTTCGACGCGGGGATTGACTATCTGCGGGAGCGAGGCTCGGTTCGCCTCGGCGTGAGCCACGCGACGTCCGGTTATCTGACAATGCGGCAACGAGGGTTTTCCGACGAAGCTCCGTTCCGAGGGCGTCTCGATGTAACGCTACGACCGGGTCGGATCGGGACGCTTGGTCTGCGAGCCCGGCATGACCGACGTCGGTTGATCCCGGCGGACAACAGCTTTTTCCTCACCTACCAGAAACCCGCCAGGGCATTCAATCTCCGTCTCGAGGGCGGATATGAGGAGCGACTCGGGCGGCGCATGGGGAGAGGTTCGATCGCGGTTTATTTACCGTTCGGCCAACGCCGGCATGCTCGAATGGTGGTTCGCCGCGACGGAGCCCGGACTCAGGCCTCGTTCGATGTGTCCCGCTCGCTTTCGGCAAACGAGACAGGACTGGGCTGGCAGCTCGGAACGAGTGGGACCATGGAACGAGGCGCCACTAGGTCGCCGTTCGTGAACGGTCGTCTTCAGGTGCGCACGAATTTGTTCGAGGCGACCGTGGCGGGTCGACACACCGCAGCCGGTTGGTGGAGTTCTGCCGACGTCCGCGGCTCATTCGTATTCCTCGGCGGGCAACTCTTGGCAAGCCGCCCAGTGGGTCAGAGCTTCCTATTGGTCGATCTTGGCGAAGGCACGGGTGCATCCGTGCTCGACGACAGTCGGCCGGTGGGAACCGTCGGCAAGAGTGGGAAGCTGTTCATCCCGTTCGCCTCATCGCTGTCACAAAAACGCATCGCGATCAACCCGGCTTCGCTCCGAGCGGGGATGGTGGCGGACCAACTCCAGGAGACACTTACACTCGCACCCGGCGGTTCGACCGTCAGTCTTCCGATCAGACAGACCCTGCAGGTGCGTCTCGTTCTCCTTGATGAGAACGACGAACCGTGGCCAATCGGCACGGAGATCTTCAACTCCACTGGATCGGTCGTCGGGCTCGTGGGGAAAGCAGGCCATGCGTACATCGTAGATGTCACGCGTGGAGAACCGCTGCGAGCTACCGCAAACGGCCGAAGCTGTGACTTGGAGATCGAGATAGGCGCCGATGTACAGGGTGTGCACGACCGGGGAGTGGTTCAATGCCCGGCGGGGGCTAACTAGTGACGTAACCTTCGAGACGAGAATCAAGTCCACCGATGCGTGTATCTACGTCGTATCCAACCACTTCTCTCAAAAAAAAGAGCCACGGAACATCCTCTGAATCCACGGAAAAACTGACTTGTTGTTGCCATTAGATCGATAGTCCGCTCCGTCAAAAACTGTATCACCGATATTGATTGGTTTTTTCCGTGGGTGCACGGGTTCATTGGCCCCTTCTAAGGATAGGTTCTATCGTACCGTTGGGATTGACGCCAGCGTCTCCTCGAT
>JAZDDC010000039.1:0-17879 GCA_036679565.1 Gemmatimonadota bacterium | reverse complement strand
GCCCCTTCTAAGGATAGGGTCTATCGTACCGTTGGGATTGACGCCAGCGTCTCCTCGATCTGCTCTAGGAACGCGGGCACCATAAGGCCGAATTCCCGATAGGCGTCTAAGGAGCGGTCGATCAAGCCGGTGCCTTCATCCACTCGGCCCTGCTGTATCAATGCCAGCCCGATGCCGACGCGCGACTCCGCTGCAAATCCGCTCTCCGCTCCCATAGCGGTCTCACGGAATTGCAGGGCAACTCGGAAAAGGTTTTCCGCTTGGGCCCCATCGCCCAGCATCCAATACGCTCGGCCGAGCCAGGTTTGCGCCTCTGCTACGTTGGGGGATTGTCCATTGGCAGCGGCGTCCACGAGAATCGGGAGGACATCGAGAATCGTGTCTGCAGCTGCTCGGGGATTTTGCATGTCGAGCAACACAACTGCGCGCAGGACGCGGAGGCGGCCGGTACCCTCGCTTCCTGCACCCACGAACCGATCTTGCGCCTCGATGGCTGTTTGAAACCATGGCAGCGCTTCGTCAAAACGGCCTTGGTACTGAATTATCACCCCAACGTTTCCTGCAACCACCGAGTACAACCCGAGGCTACCCATGGTTTGACCTTGGTCGCGACCAACCGCAGCTTCATAGATATCCAACGTCTTCCGAAAAGACACTTCCGCAGCGGGATAGTCGTGCATGAAAGCATAAACGGTGGCGACGTTGTTATGGCTCTCGCCAACAGCCAGCGCACTGTCGCCGAGCACCTCGATACGGCGGGCCAACACGGTTTCGTTGGTGCGCAACGCCTGTTCGTGTTCTCCCGCGAACAGATACGCCACCGCAAGGTTGTTTGCTTCGCTCAAGACACGGGGATCATTGGCTGGAAATAATTGCTCAAGCATATCCAGCGCTTCATTGAAGTAAGTTGCCGCGGTGCGGTAGTCCCCGGCGATGAGTTGTTGCACACCAATGCCATCTAGGTTGCTTGCGATGCCCTCGTGAACCGCCGGTAACGTCGCACGTCTGATTTCCAATGCGCGATTGAGAGAATCGAGGCGGGCCTCTGGGTCCGCAAGCACTTGTGCAAGTCGTTCGATTGCGGTGGCCACCGCCGGATGCTCGTCTCCGTGTGTGCTGCGCTGGAGTTGGATGTTTTCGCGGAGAAACTGTTCAGCGTTTGGTCCGTCCAGCTGTAGTCTTGTGTGACTGAGGTCCAGCGAAATCGCAGCTTCGACTGCGTTGGGGGTAGCAGCCAAGCTGCGTTGTTGTTCTAGCGCGTCTTGGAGAACACCCTGTGCGGCCGGCCATTGGTTGCGCCCGATATACACTTGGCCAAGGACATGCTTCAAGCGCACTTGCATGCCAGGTTGCTCGGCTAAATTGTCTATGATCTTTTGCTGACTTTGTTCCAGAAATGCCGCAACCCGCATGGTGTCTGCTGACGCGTCCACAGTGGGATCGTTTGTTTGGAAGAGATCGACGAGGACTTGCACCACCTGCTCGGCACGATCTCGTTCGCTTTGGGCGGTATCGCGCTCGCCGGCAATGGCGCGAGCTTGGACGGCGGTGACCGCTCCGAATCCAATGATGAGTGCGGCGATGGCGGCGACTGTCCCAACTCCCCATCGGTGCCGTCGAATGAACTTCGTCGCGCGGTAGGTAAATGTATCCCGCGAAGCCTTGACCGGTTCGTCGTTGAGATATCGCTGGAGATCGTCGCTCAACTCGCGGGCGGATCCGTATCGCCGGTCGGGTTCCTTGCGCATAGCGGTGAGGATGATGTTGTCCAACTCACCTCGCAGGTCTTTTTGCGTTGCAAGGTTCGTGGCCGAACTACTTGGTTGCACCGGATCCTTCGTCAGAATTGCTTCTTCCATTTCGCGACGTGTCGGCTTCGTCACGCCGTATGGATTTTTGTGAGCAAGGAGTCGGTACAGTAAGACGCCAAGACCGTAAACATCGGTCGCGGTTGTAACGGGTTCGCCGCGGATTTGTTCGGGCGCCGCGGTTTCCGGTGTCATCAAGAGTGCCCCGGTTTGCGTGTGCGGAAGTGTGAACTCCTCTTCAGTTTCGAGGAGTTTCGCGATGCCGAAGTCCAGCAGCTTCACTTCACCTTCGGGCGTGACGAGTATGTTGGATGGCTTGAGGTCGCGGTGGATTACCAGGTTTTGGTGGGCATATTGCACTGCGCGGCAGACAATCTGGAACAGTTGGAGCCTGGCCCGGAAGTCAAGCTGATTGTCATCGCAGAAATCGGTAATTGGCAGGCCATCGACGAGTTGCATGACGATGAATGGACGGCCCTCTGGTGTGGCTCCTCCATCGATCAACCGTGCAATGTTCGTGTGGTTGAGCCGCGCCAAGATCTGTCGCTCGGCCTTGAATCTGCGAATTGTTTCTGGGCCAGGCACCGGGCCAGAGACGAGTTTGATCGCCACTTCTTGTCGGAACTCGCCGTCTGAACGTTCGGCGCTGTACACCTCGCCCATCCCGCCTTGGCCGAGCAGGGCTTTCAATCGGTAGCGACCAATCGTTTGTCCGATGGCGGGTGCAATGGTTGGAGAAGACGTCGCGAATTCGAGACGTTTCTCGATCTCTAGCATTGGGTCATCGCCTGCTGACTTCAACAGCGCCTCGATTTCGGAGCGTAACCCGGCGTCTGCGCCACACTCGATTGCCAGGTATTTCTCTCGGTTCTCGATGCCAGCGTCCAGGGCTCCGAAAAAGATGCGCTCTAGGATATGCCAGCGTTCGGTGTTCATCGGTCAACCGTCTTGTAAAAGGGGATCGCTCAAGAAATCGCGATGTTTGCGGTGCTGAACGGACACTTTTCTCTCGGTGGTCGCCGGGGAATCCGCTAGTCCTGATCCGCCTGAATCTCACGTTCCACTTCGTTGCGAAGCCAGGCACGGGCCAAGATCCAATCGCGCTGGACGGTTTTCCCCGAGACGCCAAGAAGGGCTGCGGTTTCTTCCACGGTGAGCCCCGCAAAGAACCGGTGTTCAACAACTGTGGCACCCCGAGCGTTGACTTTGGCTAATCGATCCAATGCGTCGTGTATGGCGAGCACTTCAACCGCTTCAATGTCGGTGAGGAGCCCTTCGACGTCCTGGAGCGGTACGTTGGGCACGCCACCGCCGCGTTTGTTCCGCTTCTTTCCGCGTGCCCAGTCCACCAACACCCGCCGCATTGTGTTGCCGGCGATTCCCAAGAACTGCACTCGGTCTTCCGCACGAATCTGTTTTTGTTTTGATAGTCGTAAGTAGACCTCGTGTACGAGGCCCGTTGCCGAGAGTGTGTGGTCTGGGCGTTCGAGATTGAGTTGGTGTTGCGCGAGTGCACGGAGTTCGGAGTAGACCAGTGGAATGAGTTCATCCAACGCCTGATCGTCGCCGTTTCGAAGGCGTTCGAGACATACGGTTATCGGTCCGGGTATTGGGGTGAGGTCATCCGACGGCCCCCCGCCCCCGTCCCTTACTTTTTGCATTTGGCCCTTTGACGGTGGTTACCGATTGTTGTTTTGCTGGGCCTCTGTAGTCATCCGCGTTTCGCGCTCGGCAACCAGTCGTTCGTATTCGTCTTGTTCCAGGTACGTCACATCGACCCACGTGTGCGCCATCTCGTCTACCGTGCGATCACCCCAACCTACCCACTGTCGGTAATCGGGATTGTTAGGATTCTGATCGGTGTTGTCGTGCCATGCCGTAAAGACGAGAACGGTTCCCTCTGGGAGAAGCGGGGCGGCGTGTTCATCGTAGACGTAGTTGATGTGCCAATTCCACTGAAAGTTGTTGACTTGACTCAGCACTTCTTTGCGTCCGTCAGGATAGATCGCTTCCATCGACATGGCCTTACCACGCATGTGCATGTGAGGCTGAAAGTTTTCCAAGCGTGCGGGTGCCCGTAAAACGTGAAAATCTTGTGTTACTGATACCGTGTTAGGCGCAATGTCCAATCCGCTTTGTCCGACCGCGCCAAACGCTCTCAACACTGTTCGATTCCGTGGTTTGTAATCTCTGGGATAGAACCAAATGCCGAGTTCGACCTGGTTGTTGCGAATCTCTTCGCCGATCGGATGCATGTGAACTTCCCAGCGAATCTTGGCGCCAGGCAGCATCAACTTTCCGGCGTCCGGCGGAAAGATCTCACCGACCTTGCCGACCGCCCACTCCATGAACAGTCCTGCGCTTCTTTGGACGTCCTCCGCGGAACTTGCAAGTCTTGTGATGCCTTCCTCCTCTTGCTCGAGGAACGTGAGGACGTGATGGACGATACGGCGTCCGTCTGGATACGACGGCTTCATTTCGATCGCGCGGACCCAACGCTCTTCGGTTAGCCCGGTTTCGACCAACGGTCGGAACCACTTGTCTTGCGTCTGCGCTGCGAGCGTGTAGGGCTCGGACTTCACGATGAGGTCCGGGTCGCCAAACTCATCGCCTAGTTGCCAGCGGTTGGGATCGGGAAAGTCGCGTGGTGACGGAAGGTCGGTGGAGTCTCCGAATACCGCTCCACCGTCCGCCCACAACGCAATGGTTTCGATCTGATCGGCAGTCAGACCACGATCGTTTTGGTATTCCTGTATGCCGACGGTTCGGTCGATGTGCCACGGTGGCATGATGCGGTTTTCGACTTTGTACTTCATGAGCTGAGCGTACGGTCGTGCTTGTTCGTACGTCATCAGGGACATCGGTGCAATCGAGTTTGGCTGGTGGCACACTTGACATTTTTCCTGGAGGATCGGCACCACGTCCCGTGCGAACGTCACGCGGCTTGCGTCTTGCGCCGAGGCACCGCCACCGTGCGTTGCCAACATCGTCAGTGTGAACACCCCCGCCCCAAGTTGGCCCGGCCAAGTAAACGAATGTGATCTTCGCATGAGACGTTTCCCCTTCGTATTCATCGGGTGACGGTGATCCTCACGAATCCATTTGTCCAACAACATTGAGCGTGTCCCGCGCCGGAAACGCCAGAGGCGTCGTTGGCGCGGACTCGCAATACATATTCGCCCGGCTCACTGAACGTGACGACGGTCATCATGCTTCCGCTGTCGATATCCACCTTTGCGGTGTCGGGAGAAAACGACGCTTGTCCAGGGCCTTGATGTTTGAACCATGTTAGCGTCACGGGGATGTTGGTTTCACCCGCGTTGGCGACGTTGCCAGATGTGTTGCCGTCATCTCTCGCCCAGACAGTCACCTCAACGGGGTGCCCCACGGTGGTATGAATCGGGCCGGTAGTCACGCCTGCGGGACCGGCGCCTTTTGCCCCCAGGGCTTCAAACCAAATCACCGGCGGTGTATTGCCTGAGCCCGCCTCTCCAGCAAGCGCGTCGATCTGCCAATCGCGGTGTAGACTACCCGGAATGGTGAATGACTTGCCGCTGTTTCGTAGCGTCCACACAACTTCACCCTCATGGTCAGCGGGTACGTTTATGACGAACACTCCCCAGTGCCGGCGCGGCGCGAGGAATGTCGGTTGCATGCCGTCAAACTGTGCGGGTTCGATAAAGTTGTTCGGGCCCAGTGGAATCTCGAGGTGTTGTTTGAAATTGCGGTTGAAATAACCGAACGAGATGCTGTATGTCCCATCGGTGTTTTCATACCATCCTTCGAAGACCGGTGTCGTTGTTTCTCCCGCACCGCTAACCGATCCCAGGGGGCGTTGGGTGCCGTACGCCGGTGTTGTAAACTGGATAACGGCCAAAACGGCGGTGGCGAGACCGAATCCGAATTTCATATCGATTTTCCTCTCCGAACTTACCGTTGTTGGTCCGATGTGCCGCCGCGAATGGCCGCGTTGATCGCAGCAACGGTCGTTTCGACCCGATAACGCATCAGCTTCCGACCCACTTCGAGTGTTTGCTCTAACGGTGCAATCGATCGCCCGTTGATACTCGCCTTGCCGGCCTCGACGCGTTGTTCGTAACGAACAGTTTCCGGATCCACCGTCGCTTGCATCGCGGTCAGCCAATAGAAGTCGTGGTATCCCTCGCTCGGTCCTTCGGTGATGCCGAGTTCGCGCTCCATGTAGGCCTGGAGGCCGGCGTTGTCATAAAACTCACTGATGAAGTGTACGATGTTTTCTCCCCATTCGGTATTCAAACGGTCGGCGACCGTTCGCATGCCGCGTTGGTTACCACCGCTGTCTCCGATGTAGATGATGTGCTCGAAGCCGTGCGCGTGAAAACTTCTACCGACATCCTCCAACATTGCCTCGAACGTTTCGTTGCGGACCGTGATGGTACCAGGGTACCGCATATGTCCGGTAGGCGGATCGATGTTGCCTTCGGGGACCAGTTTGATGATGGGTGCGCAAAGTGCATTGCCGAGTTCGCGAGCAATGCCTTCGCATGCCCCCTGGAGCACATAGTTGTGCTTGCCCATGGCGACGTACGGTCCATTCTGCTCGATGCCACCAGTGGAGACAATCACCGTCTTTTTCCCGGCTGCCATGGCGTCGCGGATCTCGATCCAGGTTAATTCTTCGATCCACACCGAGTTGAGTGCGGGGATCGGGCGTTCCATGGAGATTTCGGCGTCGAACGCCGCCTGGCGGCGGGCGATCTCTTCCGCCGTTGGTTGCCGGCGCTGTTGAGCCGCGAGCGGGGTGATGACGACCGAAAGGAAAAGAACCGCTAGGAAGGGCCGGTTTTTCATGATGGACAACCTCAGATGGGTTCGGACTGTCCATTTTAGCTCCGAGGCAGGAAAAGAGCGACTTTTTTGGGGTGGGCGTAGTCCTTGCGGCTAGTCACAATGGAAAAAGAAACGTATTCTTTAGAAGGTAGTCCGAGCTGCCAGTGCCGCATCGGAGAAGTTTCGGCTGAGGCGTGTGGTGGTGGTGCGTAAGTCATTGTCACATAATCTGTTAGCGAGTGTGTGAGGAGCAATGAAGACTTTCGCGATCGCTTCCTTTGGCACTGTCCTCGTGATGGCGAGTGTTGCTACTCGGCATGGGCCCACGCAAGTGGCCGCCACAGACGAGGACCCGGCTGCAACGGCAATGATCCCAGCGCCGCAGCATGCTGATTTGATTGGCCCCCAGTCGGTCCCCGAGGTTATGGGCTTATCGACACATGTGGCCGATGCTGGCTCATCGGACTCGACGGATATCTTCAACGGCGTCATCCAGCAGTACTGCTTGCGCTGTCACGGAGAACGGCGACAGCGAGGGAACCTCACCCTCCAAGATTATGACGCCGCGAATCCTCACCGGAATCCCGAGACTACCGAGAAGATCATTCGAAAATTGCGGGTCGGGATGATGCCACCGGCTGGAGTACGCCGCCCCGAAGGTGACACCCTGAGCGTTATGGCGGCTGCCCTCGAGCAGCGCATCGACGAGATTGCGCTTGCCGATCCCAATCCCGGTAGCCGGACCTTCCAACGTTTGAACCGAGCCGAATACCAGCGGTCCGTACGCGAACTTCTAAACCTCGACATCGATGCAGGCTCCTACCTGCCATTGGATACGAAGAGCGCCAATTTTGACAACATTGCCGACGTGCAGTTGTTGTCTCCCACACTCATGGATGCCTACCTCAACGCCGCTGGTGAAATCAGCCGATTGGCGGTGGGCGATCCAAACGCGGGCCCCACCACGGCAACCTACACCAACCCCGGTTATACGTCTCAATGGGACCGTGTTGATGGTGCCCCCATGGGCACACGTGGTGGCGTTTCGGTGATCCACAATTTTGTTGCGGATGGCCGATACGTCTTCAAACTGGCTTTCGAGCACACCACGACGGGCGGGTTTTTTGGTGGCACGGGGCGCGACGAACAGATCGAGGTATCGATCAACGGGGAACGTGTCGCGTTGTTGGAGATCGATAGATGGATGCACGTTTCCCGCACAGGATCTCGGCGGCGTTCCTTCGACGTCACGAGGGTCCCGTTGAGGACCTGTTGTCTCCCCACGATTGGTCACTCGTCGATAGGCAAATCGGGGTGAGCGGTTACGGCCTCACGATGCTCGCGCATCTCAAAGATCTCGCGATTAACGGCCCGTTCGACCCAACGGGTGTTTCGGATACGCCGAGTCGGCAGAAGATCTTCAGTTGTCGTCCCACGGACCCCGGAGAGTCGCGGTCGTGCGCCATCGAGATCATCACACGGTTGGGTTCCGAAGCGTTCCGGCGACCGTTGGGAGAAACGGATGTCACTGCGTTGTTTGGGTTCTTCCAGCAAGGCGCGTCGCAAGGCGGATTTGAGGTCGGTATTCGAACTGCCGTCCATGCAATGCTCGCAAGTCCGGATTTCCTGTTTCGGTTTGAAGAGCCGCCTGAGGATGTGGTGGCCGGTGACACGTACCGGATTAACGATATCGACTTGGCATCCAGGTTGTCGTTCTTCCTTTGGGGATCGCCCCCCGATCAGGTGTTGATGCAGATTGCGTCCCAGGGGAATTTGTCAGAACCGGGGGCATTAGAGGCCCAGGTTCGACGTATGTTGGCGGACCCAAGGTCGGAGGCGCTCTCGTCCCGGTTTGCGAGCCAATGGCTGCGGCTGGAAGACCTAGAAAAGGTCCATCCGGACCGGTTGTTGTACCCAGATTTTCATCAGCAGTTGGCGGATGCCATGTTGATGGAGACACTGCACTTCTTCGATTATTTGGTGCGCGAAGACCGGCACATTTTTGAAATGCTAAACGCCGACTATACGTTCGTCAACGAACGTCTCGCTCGTCATTATGGGATACCGAATGTATCGGGTGACGAGTTTCGTCGCGTCGTCATTCAAGACGACATGCGTCCGGGTTTGCTTGGGCACGGTAGCATTTTGACGTTGACGTCCCATCCGGACCGTACGTCCCCGGTGCTTCGCGGCAAGTGGGTCATGGAGGTTTTCTTGGGGAGTCCGCCACCGCCGCCGCCACCCAACGTGCCGGACCTGGAAGCAACCGACGATGTTCAAGACGGTCGGTACCTCTCGGTGCGTGAGCGATTGGAGATGCATCGTGCCAATCCGGCGTGCGCCTCCTGCCACAAGATGATGGACCCGATCGGATTGGCACTCGAATATTTCGACGTCACCGGTCGAGTACGTATCAAAGACAACGGCGTGCCGATTGATGCCACCTCCGAGTTGTATGACGGAACGCCGATTGCCGGCCCGGCGGATTTGAGTCGTGGGCTGCTCAATCACCCACACGCGGTGATCAGAAACTTCATCGAAAACCTGATGGCGTACGCGCTCGGGCGCAGAGTTGAATATTTTGATATGCCGAGCATTCGCGTGATCGAACGTGTAGCGGCTGAGAATGGATACGGGATGGTCTCGTACATCGTTGGTGTTGTGAAGAGCCCGGCGTTTCGAATGTCCCGGTTCGAATCCGTCGCGGCCGTGGGTGACGGCGTGCAGCAGAAGTAGTTCAGAGACGTAATTGTTGTTCGGGACATTGTGGGTTGGTGCGACGTTAGGCAAACAGTAGGAGAGGTGGATGGAAATCGTTACTGGGAAGCACATTCCTCGGCGCACGTTCCTTCAGGGGGTGGGCGCTTCGGTGGGATTGCCGTTGTTGGATGCAATGCTGCCGGCACGACTGCGGGCGAACACGCGGAGTGTCGTGGAAGAACGTACGCGTTTGGTGTGCATAGAGATGGTGCATGGTGCCGCTGGTAGCAGCGAATGGGGGGCCTCTCAGCATCTTTGGGCACCGGCCGAGACAGGCCGCGGGTTTGACCTGGCTCCAAGTGCGTTGAGTCCGCTTGAGGCGTTTCGCTCCAACCTTACAATTATTAGTGACACCGATGTCGAGATGGCAGAGGCCTTCCAGCCAAAAGAAATCGGTGGCGATCATTTTCGTTCGAGTGCCGTATTTTTGACACAAGCCCATCCAAAACAGACCGAGGGCTCCGACGTGTTCGTCGGGACATCTTTGGATCAATTATATGCCCAGCAGTTTGGTCAGGATACGCCGGTTCCGTCGATGCAGCTGTGTATCGAAAATATCAATCAATCTGGCGGATGCGCCTATGGGTACACCTGCGTGTACACCGATTCGATCAGTTGGGCATCCCCGACCGAGCCGTTGCCTGTCATCCGCGACCCGCGTGTGGCGTTCGAGCAATTGTTCGGTGCTGGCGGTACGTCGGAGGAACGTGCGGCGCGACGCGCGACGAATCGCAGCATCCTCGATTGGATCACGAGCCGCATATCCCAACTCCAACGACAACTTGGCCCTGCAGACAGGCAACGCATGGAGCGGTATCTCCAGAATATCCGTGAACTCGAGCGTCGCATCGAACGAATCGAAGCCCGTAATACTGGTGGCGAAGTACGTGAGTTGCCAGAGGCCCCAGCTGGTGTTCCCGATTCGTTCCGCGAACATGTGGAGCTGATGTTCGACGTCCAAGCACTGGCGTTCGAGTCGGACACGACCCGTGTGTTTTCCTTGAAAATGGGGCGGGACTCCTCCGCTCGTGTCTACCCCGAGAGTGGCTCCGATTCGCCGTTCCATCCCGCGTCGCATCATGGCAACAATGAGGAACGCGTAGTCGATTTCTCGAAGATCAATCGGTATCACATCAGCATGTTGCCGTACTTCCTCGAGAAGTTGCAGGGCACAATGGAAGGTGAAGCAAACCTGCTCGATAAGACGATGATTGTGTATGGGTCCCCCATGGGAGATGCCAACGTACACAACCACAAACGATGTCCTTTAGTCGTGTTAGGTGGGGCCAACGGTCAACTCGTGGGGAACATGCACCTGCGTGCGCCTGCGGGAACGCCCATGGCGAATGTGATGCTGACGCTTATGCATAAGCTTGGCATGGACGACACAAGTTTCGGTAACAGCACGGGCGACTTTTCGCTCACGGTTTGACCGGAGATCTAATATGATGATCCGACGCGGGCCGGGCGGACCCCGATCAGGCGTTTTGGGTTTACTCGTCATAATGGTGTTCTCATCGACAGCGCTTCCCGACTCGCCGGTCGCGGACGCGGCCATGAGTGGTGATGTCGATGCCGTTCGCGAATTGCTCAGAGAAGGTGCCGATGTAAACGCCGCGCAAGGCGATGGGATGACGGCGTTGCACTGGGCGGCGGAGCGTATCGACGAAGAGCTTACAAGCATGTTGATCTACGCGGGCGCCAACGTATCGGCCATCACTCGCATCGGTGACTATACGCCGCTTCATTTGGCTAGCAAGAATGGCGGATCCTCCGTTGTGGAGAAGTTGCTCGACGCAGGAGCTGATCCATCGGCGAAGTCATCTGCCGGTGGTGCGGGACCCCTGCACTTTGCCGCGGCCGGTGGCGCCGCTGACGTCATTGCGATCCTGATCGATCGCGGTGCCGACCCCAATGTGACCGAAGACGAGTGGGATCAAACACCGTTGATGTTTGCATCAGCTCGAAATCGTGTGGACGCAATACAGGTTTTGGTTGCACGTAGTGCAGATATCGCAATCACATCACGTGTTGTGGACGTTCCGACGGTGTCCCAGGCCAATCGTGCCGCCAGTCAGCGGCGCCGCGAAGTGCTGGCGTCGTTCCGCGGCGAGGACGCGGTGGAAGGGGATGGGCACGCGCCAAGTCCCAGTCAGGTACAGGCGGCCGTGAAGGCGGCGCAGGAGTTTCGCGCTCCCGAGGCGGCGCCAATCGTAGAGGATTCTGTCGATTTTGAGGAACGGTCACCGACGGCATTGTCGTATGCAGAACTAGTCGGACGTCACGGCGGCCTCACGGCTTTGCTGCACGCTGTTCGCGAGGGACATCTCGACGCCATCGGGGCGCTGATTGAGGCCGGTGCTGATATTAACCAAGTAAGTGCGGGGGACCGCACGAGCCCCCTGCTTATGGCAGTTATCAATGGTCACTTTGATCTTGCGGTCAGCATGCTCGAAAACGGCGCTGACGTTAACGTGGCAAGCGACGCAGGCACCACACCTCTCTTTTCGGCGATCAATACACATTGGGCCCCTAAAGCGCGGTATCCACAGCAACAGGCCTACAGGCAGCAGCAGACGAACTACCTCCAATTGATGGAGGCCTTACTCGAAGCGGGTGCCGAACCCAACGTGAGGCTGACCAGACATCTGTGGTACATGGCGTATACGTTCGACCAGTTGCGGGTCAATTTGAAGGGCGCGACACCGTTCTGGCGTGCGGCGTATGCGACTGATGTTGAGGCTATGCGACTGTTGGTTGCGCACGGTGCGGATCCTAACATCTCGACCGAGAAGACGCCGGCTCGTCGCTACGGGCGGCGTGGAGGACAAGAAGACATGTCGGGCTTGGCCGCGGTTCCTGTGGGCGGGCCCGCGGTTTACGCAATCCATGCTGCGACGGGTGTTGGTTATGGTGAGGGGTTTGCGGGCAACCAGCATCGACACGTACCCGACGGTTGGTTACCCGCGGCGCGGTATTTGATTGAAGAAATCGGTATGGATGTCAACACACGAGATCATAACGGGTACACGCCGCTGCACCACGCAGCTGCGCGGGGCGACAACGAGATGATTCACTATCTCGTTGAACAAGGCGCCAATGTGATGGTGGTAAGTCGTCGGGGTCAAACAACAGTGGACATGGCGAATGGGCCAGTGCAACGTATCCAGCCGTTCCCGGAGACGATTGTGCTGTTAGAGAGTTTTGGCGCGATCAACAACCATAATTGTCTTTCGTGCTGAACCGGTTGCTTCAGCTCTTGTGTGGGAGCCCAGGGGAGCGAGGCGAAGCGGCGTGATGAAAAAACTTGCGTTTCCGATGCTTGGTCCCACGCTAGTCTTTGCCGGATTGGCGAGCCATGCCAATCGTCTCGACCAAGACCGCGGCGAGCCTGCTCACACGGGCACATATTCGGTTTCCGAGGCACTGACTGGTGTGCACGACGTGGGTCGCCATGTCCCAACCGCAGTGTCCGATTCCAACGAAATCTACAATGCGGTGGTACAACAGTATTGCCAAAGGTGTCACGGCGAACGTCGGCAGCGGGGCAACCTTACTTTACAAGAATTCGATGTCGCGTCCGCTGCAAGAGATGCCGAGGTCTCCGAAAAAATCATTCGAAAATTATTGGTCGGAATGATGCCACCGGCCGGCGTACGACGACCCGGCGGCGATACGTTGGTTCAGTTGGCCCGGATCATCGAGCGACGCGTTGATGAAGTCGCGAGAGCCAGTCCCAATCCGGGTTGGCGGTCGTTTCAGCGCCTGAATCGCGCCGAATACCGGCGGGCAATTCGCGATCTGCTTTCGGTTGACATCAACGCCGGCGACTATCTACCACTCGATACCAAGAGTGCAAATTTCGACAATATTGCTGATGTACAATTGCTCTCGCCCACGTTGATGGACGCATACTTCAGAGGCGCCGCGGATGTCAGTCGTCTTGCAATTGGTGATGCCAACGCGACCGTCAGTGAGGCAACATATAAGGTCAGCCGTCTGACGTCGCAGCGCGAACATGTCGAAGGTGCGCCGTTCGGAACACGTGGTGGAACATCGGTTGTACATCAGTTCCCGGCGGATGGCGAATACGTCTTCAAAGTGTCTTTTCACCATGAGACAACGGGTGCGTTGTTCGGCAACGGCCGTGGGGCGCTGCACACATTGGATTCATTGGAGCAGCTCGAGATTTCGGTTAATGGTGAACCGGTTGCCGTGCTCGAGATTGATCGCTGGATGCATACGTCGGACCCCAACGGTGTGAACATGCAGACAGGGCCGATCTTCGTGGCTGCCGGACCACAGCGGATCTCGGCTGCGTTCATTCGCCGATCTGAAGGACCGCTTCAAGATCTGATTTCCCCGCACGGCTGGTCGCTGGCCAGTACGAGCATCGCGGGGGCGTACGGTTTCACGTCGTTGCCGCATCTTCGCGACCTCGTCATCTCCGGTCCGTACAACCCCGTCGGTGTTTCGGACACACCAAGTCGCGCCCGCGTGTTCTCATGTCGACCCGACGCCGCTGATCACGGGACGACCTGTGCCCGAGAGATCATCGACCGGATTGCTACGCAGGCCTACCGCCGTCCGCTCGAGGATCGAGACGTCGATGCTCTTATGACGTTTTATGAGGCTGGGATTAAGGAGGGTGGTTTCGAAGTAGGAATCCGCACGGTGTTGGAGGCTATCCTTGCCAGCCCGCATTTTGTTTTCCGTTTTGAAGAACCACCGGCGGATGTACGACCGGGTCAGGACTATCGGATCAGCGACGTGGCGCTGGCGTCCCGTTTGTCGTTCTTCATGTGGGCTAGCGGACCCGATAGCACGCTGATTTCGCTTGCCGCGAGGGGCGAATTGTCTGATGCAGCGGTATTAGACGAACAAGTCCGCCGGATGTTGCGTGATCCTCGAGCGGAGGCATTGAGTACGAGGTTTGGGTCGCAATGGCTCCGCCTGCAGGATCTGGAGCAGATTCGTCCGGATGTGAGGTTGGCGCCGGATTTCGATCAGCAACTCAAGGAGTCTATGCTGCGCGAGACGGAGTTGTTCTTCGACGACATCATACAGTCCGATCGAAGTGTCTTCGATCTGTTAGCAGCGGATTTTACGTTCGTTAACGAGCGTCTTGCAAAACACTATGGCATCCCAAACGTTGTTGGCAGTGAGTTTCGACGAGTTATCCTGACGGATGAAAACCGGCGTGGACTTTTGGGGCACGGTAGCATCCTCACACTGACGTCACACGCCAATCGGACGTCGCCTGTTTTGCGGGGGAAATGGGTGATGGAAGTATTTTTGGGTAGCCCACCACCGCCACCACCGCCGAACGTTCCCGATTTGGAGGCAACGGAAGCTGTAGCTGATGGTCGATTGTTGTCGGTACGTGAAAGGCTGGAACAGCATCGCGCCAACCCGGCGTGTAGTTCGTGCCACAAGATGATGGATCCCATAGGTCTGGCCCTCGAGAACTTCGACGGCACCGGTGCGTTCCGAATAAAGGACAACGGCGTCCCGATTGACGTCGTAGGTGAACTATACGACGGAACGCAACTGAGTAACGCAGCGGACCTACGGAACGCGTTGCTGAATCGAAGGGATTCGTTCGCACGCAACTTTATCGAAAACATGTTGGCATATGCGTTAGGACGACGAGTGGAATATTTCGATATGCCGACCGTGCGTACGATCGCTCGCTACGCGGCGGAAAATGACCATCGTATGTCGGCAATCATTCTGGGTATTGTGAAAAGCGTGCCGTTCCAGATGAGCCGGGCCGAGCCGGCGGTTGCGGGAGAAAGCCAATGAAGACGACATCCGAACACCTGAAGGATTGTTGAGGGTTACCCATGGACTTTAGTACGGGCAAACATATGCACCGCCGCACGTTCATCCGCGGAGTGGGTGCCACGGTGGCTTTACCGTTCTTGGATGTTATGGTGCCCGCGAGGAGGCGGCGGGCCGGCGGGACCGACATTGATGCACCCCGTCTTGTGTGCATTGAAATGGTACACGGCTCCGCTGGAAGCAATGAATGGGGTGCATCCCAACATCTGTGGGCGGATCATCAGCAATACTGACGTGCGGAACGCCGAAGCATTCGAGGCGAAAGAGATTGGCGGCGATCATTACCGCTCGAGCGCAACATTCTTGACGCAGTCACATCCCAGGCAAACAGAAAGTTCTGACGTCTATGTTGGGACGTCGTTGGATCAGTTATACGCACAGCGGTTTGGGCAGGATACGCCCATTCCATCCATGCAGCTTTGCATCGAGAACGTGGATCAAGCCGGTGGGTGTGCCTACGGGTACGCCTGTGTCTACACTGATACCATCAGCTGGTCCTCGCCTACCGAGCCGCTGCCGATGATTCGTGATCCACGTGTGGCATTCGATCAGCTGTTTGGCGCTGGTGGCACGGCGGAGGAACGGGCTGCACGGCGGCGCACCAGCCGAAGTATCCTCGATTGGATTGTGAGCGAGGTGGCAGTCTTTAAGAACAAACTCGGTCCCGGCGATCGTCATCGTCTCGATCAGTATCTCGAAAACATTCGCGAACTCGAACGTCGTATTCAGCGGGTAGAATCGCGCAATGCGAGCGGCGAGGTCCGCGACCTGCCGGAAGCACCCGCCGGCGTACCCGATTCTTTTAGGGAACACGTCGAACTGATGTTCGATTTGCAAGCGCTGGCGTTTGCGTCGGATATGACGCGGATCTTTTCGTTCAAGATGGGTCGTGACGCGTCGGCACGCGTATATGCGGAGAGTGGTGTTGAAGACGGATTCCACCCGGCTTCACATCACGGTGGGAGAGAGCGAGCTGTGACGGATTTCGCCAAGATCAACGCCTATCACGTGAGTATGTTGCCATATTTTATGGAGAAGCTGAAGAACACGATGGAGGGTGACACGCATTTACTGGACAAGACAATGATTATCTATGGGTCACCCATGGGTGACGGCAACTTGCACAACCACAAACGTTGTCCGCTATTTGTAGCCGGTGGTGCCAACGGCCAACTCGCTGGCAACATGCATGTGAAGGCACATGATGGTACACCCATGGCCAACGCCATGTTGTCCTTGATACACCGTCTTGGGATGACCGATGTCGAGAGCTTTGGCGACAGCACCGGAGACCTCTCCCTAACCATCTAGTGAAGATGCCACGCAAGAAGTCGGTAGCCATATTCCGAATCGACGTACTCGGTCTGCTCGTGTTCGCTACGCTTTTCGGCGGGCGATTGGGCGATTCGCCCGTCGCCGATGCCGCCATGCGAGACGACGTTCTCCTTATCCGCGAGTTGTTGAGTGGCGGCGCCGACGTGAATGCGGCTCAGGGCGATGGTATGACGGCCCTACATTGGGCTGCTCGACGTGGTAACAGCGAGATTGTCCAGTTGTTGATCGGTGCCGACGCGTTGGCGGATGCCATGACGCGCCTGGGCGGATACACTCCGTTACACATCGCGTCCCAAATGGGGCACGGTTTGATTGTCGAATCGCTCATAAATGCCGGTAGTGATCCAAATCATGGGACGTCCACTGGCCGGACCACTCCGCTCCATTTTGCTGCTGCTTCCGGAAGTGCAGAATCAGTCACAGCGCTTTTGGCGCACGGCGCTCGGATAGATTCTAGGGAGACTGCGTGGGGGCAAACGGCGCTCATGTTTGCTGCGGCCAGCAACAGCGTGGCCGTGCTACAGGTGTTGTTGGATCATGGTGCGGATATCGGGTTGACGGGAAGTGTCATCGACATCGCGGCTCGAGAAGAGGTGGATAGGATCGACAGTAGAAATCGCGCCCAGCGTTTGGCTTCACGATACATGAGGGCGGTACCATCGAATCGCGGGAGTGGTGATCGAGGTAGTCAACGGAACCAACCCGGAACCGCGGGGCCCCCTCAATTACGAGGTTCTACCGAAATAGATCCTCTTTCGTATGCAGATCTCGTAGGGAGTCATGGAGGGTTATCGGCACTACACCTGGCCGTGCGGGAAGGCCATGTGGAGAGCGTCATCACGTTGTTAGGTGCGGGAGCCGACATCAACCACCTCTCAGCCGGAGATAACACAAGCCCACTGCTGATGGCCACGATCAACGGTCACTTCGATATGGCCATGATGTTGGTTCGTCGAGGGGCCGAGGTGACGTTAGCGAGCGTTGCCGACGCCACTCCGTTGTACACGACGCTCAACACCCACTGGGTCCCGAAGTCTCGTCATCCTCAGCCAACCAGCGCGGGTCAGCAAACTACGACGTATCTCGAGTTGATGACGGCGTTATTGGAAGCTGGTGCGGATCCAAACGCACGGCTCAAGAAGCCGTTATGGTTCACGACGTACAACAATGACCTTTTGCGTGTTGACCGAACCGGTGCCTCACCGTTTTGGCGTGCCGCGTACGCGACCGATGTCGATGCCATGCGTCTCCTCGTGCAATACGGCGCCGATCCGAATGTCGCCACCATAAAGGCGCCCGCACGGTCTTTCGGGCGCAGGTCGC
>JAZDDC010000389.1:0-3398 GCA_036679565.1 Gemmatimonadota bacterium | reverse complement strand
TGCCCGTGCCCGATGATCTCGTGACGGTTCCAAAATTGTCGAAACGCCCGACGGTTCCACCGAGGTTGTAGATGTAGGTGAGATCTCCCTGAATGTCGAACGTTCCCTGGTTGTTGAGGACACCGCCCGAGCCGGTTTGAATCGTACCGGCCGTCCACGTCATCGTGCCGTTGTTTTGCACGATCCGACGAAGGTTTTTTGTTCCTCCTTGCAGTGTGGCCGTGGCAGCTGCGGCGATGTTGAGCACACCTCCGTTGGCCGCGTCCTCCAGATTGCCGCCATTCCAGATGAACGCGTTGATCACGTTGACCGTCCCGGCCCCCGTGAGCGTTCCGGCGTCCTGGGAGAGTTGAGCAAAGCTCGCGGTGCTTGCCGTGGGAAGGGTCATGGTCCCGCTGGCTAAGCGAGCCATCCCCAGACCGGTCACGCCGAACCCATCGCTGAGTGTGTGCGTGGCGGTGTTGAAGGAGAGGATCGCACCACCGTGCCCGTGCCCGATGATCTCGTGACGGTTCCAAAATTGTCGAAACGCCCGACGGTTCCACCGAGGTTGTAGATGTAGGTGAGATCTCCCTGAATGTCGAACGTTCCCTGGTTGTCGAGGACACCGCCCGAGCCGGTCTGAATGGTACCGGTCGTCCACGTCACGGCGCCGTTGTTCTGTACGATGCGGCGAAGGTTTTTTGTCCCGCCTTGCAGCGTGGCGGTTGCCGCGGCGCCGATACGAATCAGACCGCCGTTGGCAGCATCTTCCAAGTTGCCCCCATCCCAAACGAATGCGTTGACCACGTCGATGGTTCCGGCACCGGTGAGTGTCCCAGCGGACATCGTGAGTGCGTCAAAACTCGCCGTATTGTTCGTTGCAATGGTGACGGTCCCACCTGCGAACCGGACCGGAGTTGCTCCCGTGACGTTGAAACCGTTGGCGAGAACGTGGGTACCGCTGGCGATGTTCATGATTCCGCCACTGGTGCTCGCGCTGCCGCTCCACGTACCGGCCTGATTGAAACTGAGGGTGCCCGTTTGGAGATCGACGACACTCGTCGGTGTGAGATTGTTGAACGGGATATTCAACGTGACCGTCCCGGTTGCCACAGTGCGACGAACGACGCCGGCATTGTCGAATCGTGATGCGGCACCACCCAGGTTGTAGATCATCGTCAGGTCACCCTGAATATCTAGGGTGCCGCCACTCTCGACACTGAAAACGGCGCCGCTCCCGGATTGAATAGTCCCGGCGGTCCATGTGCCGGTTGCATTGAGAGCCAAAGTGTAGTTGCGGTGGTTCTTGGTTCCGCCACTGATCGAGAATGTGGCGCCGTTTTCAACCCGAGTCGTCCCCGCGCCGACGCTGCCGAACTCACCACCGGACCAGGCCATGTTTCCGGTGACGGAAAGCAATCCGGTGCCTTCGACCCGTCCGCTGGTCACGGTGAGATTTGTAGTAGTGCTGGTCGTGGCGGCGCTGAATTGTGCGACACCGCCGCTGACGTTCGTGAGGTTCGCGACGTTGTATGCGCCGGCGATGGTTGTGGTGCCGCCTGAGAATCGGATTTCCCCCGGTCCGCTAACGTTGGAATTCGTGGTTACGGTGTGCGCACCGCCACCGAAGTCGAGCACCGCTCCGGCGCTCGCGGAATATGCGCCGTCACTGCTGCCACCTTGTGTCAAACGCAACAGACCACTCTGTGCACCAACACTTCCGTTGTTGTTGACGACGAGGTTCAACAGCGTGGTCGCGGTGCCGGCCGTGCGAAGAATCGTTCCGGCATTGTCGAGCCGTGGTGCAACTCCACCGAGGTTGTAGGTCAGGACCACGTCGCCCTGGATGTCGAGCGTGCCGGTACTCCCGATGTCGAAAACGCCGGCACTGCCGGTTTGAATCGTACCGGTGGTCCATACACCTGTACCGTTCAGCGACAACGTGTACGCACGTAGGTTTTTGGTTCCGCCCGCGATCGTCAGCGTTCCGCCGTTGCTGATCGTCAACGAACCGTTTCCGACGGCGCCAAACTCACCGGCGGTCCAATTGACCGCGCCGCTCGTGGTTACCGCCCCCGGGCCTTGCAAGGATCCGCCGCTCAAGTCGAGCACTGTGTTGGTGGCCCACACCCCTCCGGTGTTGATCGTCAGGGCGTTCGCAGCAAGCGATAACGTTTGCACTCCCGTCGCACCGATGTTCAGGAACTCCACCGTCGCGCTCACGTCTATGTTGACGGTGTATGTGCCGGCCGCGTCTATGAACACAGTGTCGGTGGCCGCGGGCACAACGCCGGTGCTCCAGTTTGCGGGCGTACTCCAGTTGCCGCCCTGGGAATTGATCCAGCGGTTACCACCGGCGGCCGACAGGTTCAACGTCAGGATGGCCGATCCTGAGGCCCCGTCCACCGTGGCCGTGACCGACGTGCTTCCGTTGCTAAGCGCCGTAGTCAAACCCGTACCGTTGACGCTGGCCACACTACTGTCACTCAACGACCATGTCACAAGTGGGCTTGCGATAAGGTTGGCATTGCCATCCCTTGCCGTCGCATTGAAGCGTGTCGTATCGCCAAGGAGGGACAACGTGTCGGCGGCGGGCGCGACAGTCACCGTTGCTGCCACCTGTTGCACGGTGACCGTGGCGCTGCCACTGACTCCACTCGATGATGCCGTGATGGTGGCGATCCCGTTGTTCACTGCCGTAACATTTCCGGATGCGTCAGGAACTGCGACGCTTGAATCCGCACTCGACCATTGGAATGTGATACCCGTGACAACGTTGCCAAATGGATCTCGACCTGTGGCTGCCAGTGTTGTCGTGGAACCGATTGCGTCTAAATTGCTGGACGGCGGTGTCACGGTAATCGTTCCCAACGTGCCCGATCGAATTGTAAACGACATGCTGGTGTCAGAAGAAAGGCTTGTAGCTGTCGCTTCCAGTTGGTACCCCGTGCCGAGGCTGTCCGGTACGATGTCTGAGAACACGGCGACGCCGGCTAGTGTTAGGCTCGGGTTTGTGCCAAGCAGCGTCGCGCCAGCGGTCCCCGTTCCGGCAACGATGGACAGCGTCACGGCACGACCGGTGTCCGGTAGGACGACATTGCCCAGGCTATCCAAGACGGCCACTTGAAGTGGGATGGGTTCTCCGGCGATGGTGTCGATGGGTTGCAGCGCAAAGCCCAGCTGCGTTGCTGATCCGGCTAAACCGACGGCTGAGATCGTCACCGAAACGTTCCCCAACGTCTGGGCGGCGCTGGTTGAATCTGACATGGCCTTGTTGGAAGCATCTGCGCCGATACTTGGAGCGGCTTGATCATCCACGGTGGCGGTCGCGGTTTGCGCACCGGCCATCGGACCGAGGGACCACACGGTCTGTGTGTTCCCGTCCGTGTCCGTCACACCGGTGTCCGGAAAAAATG
>JAZDDC010000388.1:0-2166 GCA_036679565.1 Gemmatimonadota bacterium | reverse complement strand
CGGTGAAGATTGCACCGGACCGTCTCCGACTTTTACAAGCCAATCTCATCCACCGTCACGCGTCCGGCTTAGGCGCACCGTTCCCTGTCGATATGGTGCGGGCGCTCATGGTGCTCAGAGCCAATAGTTTGGTAAAAGAGACAAGCGGTGTGCGCCCGCTGATTCCCGAGCGGTTGGTGGCCATGCTCAATGCCGGCATACACCCGGTCGTGCCGGAGCAGGGGAGTGTTGGAGCGAGTGGAGATCTTGCACCGCTTTCACACATTGCGTGGGGATTGATTGGGCACGGGAATGTTGATGTCGTGTCCGCGATGAACAATACGCAGGTGAAGCGGATGACGGCGCAAGAGGCGCTTGCACGCGTCGGGTTGGAACCGATCGAGTTGGAAGCCAAAGAAGGTTTGGCGCTCATCAATGGAACGCAGGCGCAGACTGCGGTGCTTTCCTTGGTGGTGGGGGAGGCCCTAAAACTGTGGCGGTCGGCCCACGCCGCCGCTGCGCTCTCGCTTGAGGTGTTGAAGGGATCGCCAGACACATTTGACCGCAGACTTCACGAGGCACGGCCGCATCCGGGACAACTCGAATCGGCGGCCCTCCTGGTTGAGCTGTTAAAGAACAGTCAGCTTCGCGAATCGCATCGTACCGGTGATACACGCGTTCAGGATCCCTATTGCCTGCGCTGTACGCCACAAATCCTCGGGCCTGTGAAGGAAACGTTGGATCACGCCCACCGTGTTGCGACAATTGAAATCAATGCCGCGACGGACAACCCGTTGGTGCTGGACGGCGACATTGTGTCGGGTGGAAACTTCCATGGACAACCCATCGCCATGGCGCTCGACTACGTTGCCATTGCATTGACCACGTTGGCAGGGATCTCCGAACGTCGTTTGGAACGCATCTTGAATCCGGACCTGTCTCCGGGGTTGCCGGCATTTCTCGCATCTGATCCCGGCGTGGAATCGGGGTTCATGATGATCCAAATCGCAGCCGCCAGCATGGTCGGTGAGAGTCGAACGCTTTGTATGCCAGCATCGATTCAATCTATTCCGACCGACGCAAACCAGGAGGACATCGTCCCGATGAGCATGGCGGCGGCGTTCAAGACACGTCGGATACTCGACAACGCACGACGGGTCGTGGCGTGCGAGTTGCTTTGCGGCGCACGGGGGTTGGAGTATCATCGGCCGTTGACATCCAGCACAGCGGTGGAACGAATTTACGAAAAGGTTCGCTCGTGGGTGGCACCCCACACGGGAGATCGTTCGTTGACAAAAGACGTCGAAAACATTGCGCATCAGTTAGTCCAGGAGACACTCGTATGACGGTTGCAGGTGCACGCCAAGTCCGCGCGCCACGGGGAAACAAGCTGACCTGCCGTGGTTGGTTGCAGGAAGCGGCCATGAGGATGTTGATGAACAACCTCGACCCCGATGTGGCCGAGCGTCCCGACGATCTCGTGGTGTATGGCGGGACCGGTCGCGCCGCTCGCAGTTGGGAAGCCTTCGACGCCATCATACAGACGTTAAAGACTCTCAACGACGATGAAACGCTGTTGGTACAGTCGGGTAAACCGGTCGGCGTGTTCACAACACATCCTGATGCACCACGTGTCTTGATCGCAAACGCAAATTTGGTTGGGCGCTGGGCCACCTGGGATCATTTCCGAGAACTGGAACGACTTGGTTTGATCATGTACGGTCAGATGACCGCCGGGAGTTGGATCTACATCGGCACGCAAGGGATTCTTCAAGGTACTTACGAGACGTTTGGAGCGGTTGGCAGGCAGGACTTTGGCGGCTCGTTGCGTGGCCGCGTGATGCTCACCGGCGGTTTGGGCGGCATGGGTGGTGCGCAACCATTGGCCGCCACGATGAGCGACGCCGTGATGATTGCCGTAGACGTTGACCCGGAACGCATTCGTCGAAGACTCGATACATCCTATCTGGATGAAATGACGGATTCTTTGGATGATGCGTGGCGCCGCGCGCAGGAGGCAAAGCTCAAGGGCATACCCCTTTCGATCGGTCTGGTGGGTAACTGCGCGGAAGTACTACCGGAAATGGTGAAACGTGGGTGGATCCCCGATGTCGTGACTGATCAGACCTCGGCGCACGATCCGTTAAATGGTTACATACCGGCGAATCTGACGCTGGCCGCCGCAAC
>JAZDDC010000387.1:0-17856 GCA_036679565.1 Gemmatimonadota bacterium | reverse complement strand
GGGTGCGCGCGGTGGATCAGGACGGCCTCGGATTAGCAGGCCGTTCCATCACATTCTCTGTCGAGGCTGGGAATGGTTCGGTCAGTCCCATCGAAACAGTGACTGACATCAACGGTGAAGCCAGCGCCACATGGACGTTGGGTCCAATCGCCGGAAATCACCGGCTCCGAGCCGCATCAACCACCCTGCCGGCCACCAACATCTCCGCAACGGCCGAGTTCACCATGTTCGACGTGGATGTCCGCTTTCTCACCAATGTGTCCGAAGCGCAGCGAATTGCATTTCACGCGGCGACCACTCGGTGGCGCCGAACGGTCACCGGCGACCTCTCGGACGTGCCCATTACAGCGGGTGCCGGCCAGTGTCTCAGCTCACCCGCGTTGAGCGAAACGATAGACGACCTTGTGATTTTTGTCGCCGTGGAGCCAATAGACGGCCCGGGAGGCACACTCGCCAGCGCCGGTCCGTGTTTCGTACGCACATCAAACAGCATACCATTGGTTGGGGCAATGCGACTGGATGCGACCGACTTGGCCGTGTTGGAACAAACCGGTGACCTCGAAGGCGTCATTTTGCACGAGATGGGCCACATCATCGGCATCGGTACGCTCTGGGAACCCAACGGCCTCCTTGCCGATCCCGCGGACAACGGTGGAACCGATCCACACTTCACCGGAACCGCAGCTATCACCGCGTTCGATAATAACGGTGGCTTAGCATACAACGCGGGCAAAGTTCCCGTCGAGGACACCGGCGGCCCGGGCACCCGTGATGGGCATTGGCGAGAGTCGATATTCAACACTGAACTGATGACGGGATTCCTGGATGCCCAGCAACTCAATCCGCTCAGCAACATTACAATCGCGTCACTTGAAGACGTCGGCTACACCGTCAATCCGGACGCCGCAGATGCATTCACGATCACCATACCCATCGCCGGCGCCGCAATCCGCAGCAAAGGCATTTCCCTGCATGGAGACATCTATGACGGACCGCTCTATCGGGTCGCCTCCGACGGAACGGCGGTATTAATCAACACTCAACGCTGAACGCTGAACGTTCAACCAATGAATTCATTCCTTTTTGGGCGTTGAATGTTCAGTGTTCAACGTTCATTGCGGTTTCCACCGAAACTCAGCCAGACGAACCCGCCCACCTGCATTAAACGCTACGCCTTCAGCCTCCAGCAACTGTCGTTGACGGACATCGGCCCCGGGAAATGCCCGCAACGATATTCGCCCTTGGGCGTTTATGACTCGATGCCACGGAACACGCATACCCGGTTTGAGTGCATGTAGAGCGTAACCAACCTGACGAGCGTGGCCGGGGAGGCTCGCAAGTTGTGCGATTTGCCCGTACGTGGCCACCCGCCCTCGAGGGATTCGGCGTACGGTTTTATAGATGCGCTGGTAGCTATCCGAAACCGTCACAGATTGCTGAAATCGGTGTCCTGTGCGGCCTTTTTCGAGGAGGACTTAAAAAACATGCGATAACCCACATACCCCACTCCGCCAACGAGCAACAGGCCGGGTAGCCAACCCAAGACGTTGAGCAGCAGGAATCCTCCAACGACGACCCCACCACCTTGCAACCAGCCAATCACCTGCCCCTTCGTACGGGCGTTTTCTATGTCGGTTTTCGAATAAATCTTTTCAGGAAGGTCCACGAGTTTCCCCTCTTGCCAGTATCAAATGGAGGACGAGTACCAATGTACCGTACGACTCGCCCGACGGCACGGTTTCGGGGCCAACTCCCTCGACCGTGCCTTCCCAGTGTTTACGGGGGGACGTAATTTCCTATGCCCACCGGACCGCGTGTCGTTTTGCTCACGCGTTTCGACAATCGTTTCATTGACAAAAAAGGTTGCAACGCGTTTGGATTGGATCGCTCGGTCGCTCAACTTTAAACGTGGCGAACTGGCCTTGGGCGGCCTCGCCGCGCTGTTCTACTTCTTCGTTCTTTGCGGTTACTTTTTCCTCCGCCCCGTTCGAGAGGCCATGGGTGTCTCCCGCGGGATGGACGATCTCCGCTGGCTTTTCGTTTTGACATCAATCGGTTCGTTGGCGGTGGTATTGATGTTTGGCGGTGTCGTCAGTCGGCTGGATCGGCGTCGTTTCCTCCCCATCGGTTACCTCTTCGTCATCCTCTGTCTTGGTGCGTTTTCCACGCTCCTGGTCATTGATGCGCGAGCGGGAGGCGGATTGATTGGATCGGACGCTGAAACGATCGTGGCACGCGGTGTGGGCTACACGTTTTATGTCTGGCTAAGCGTCATCAACCTGTTCGTGAACAGCCTGTTTTGGGCGTTTATGGTCGATGTCTTCAACGTCGATCAGGGCAAGCGGATGTTCGCGTTCGTAGGCATCGGCGGAACACTCGGCGCAATCGTGGGGGGTTGGGCTACAAACCAGATAAGCAACATGACGGAGTCGGTCTACCTACCGGCAGGTCTCATGGTCGTCGGAGCCGCGTTGTTTGGTGCGGCGATAGCCACCATGCTCACGCTCGACAGCGCCGCTTCACGCTCCCAACACTCCAGTCTCGGCAAACAATCGGCGAACCAATCCGTCAAACATGGCGGTGAGATTGGCGGGTCCTTCTGGGACGGGGCTACCGCCGTTTTGAAATCGCCGTACCTGTTGGGGATCGGTGGATACATCGTACTAATGGCCATTGCGAACACGATGATCTACTTCACACAAGCAAACATCATCGTCGAGAGTACCGATACGTTCAGCGAACGCGTGGGTAGTTTTGCGCTGTTTGACATGTTGGCACAGATTGCCACACTCATTACACAGATGTTTGTGACGACAAGACTCATCAAACGTCTTGGGGTAGGAGTAACCCTGGCAATTCTACCCGCGGTTACCCTCACCGGTTTTGCCGTGTTAGCTGTTTGGCCGATTGTTGGCGTGATGGCAATCTTCCAGGCATTACACCGGGCGACGCGTTACGCAGTGTCTCGTCCGGCCCGCGAAACTTTGTTCAGCGTTGTGCCACCCGCGGAAAAATACAAGGCAAAACCGATCGTGGATGTGTTCCTCTATCGAGCTGGCGATGTGGCGGGCGCGGGCATCGACGGTGCACTGCGCGCATTGGGGTCATTGAGCTGGGTGGCCGCCGCAACGGTGCCTCTTGCAGCAACGTGGGGGCTACTCTCGCTCTCGCTCGGACGGGCTCAAGCGAAACGTGTGGCCGAGCAGATGGATTCCGACACAAAGCCGGATAACCTTACCGCCACACCCTGAGTCAAATGGCCACAAGCTGACGAGCGGATCTCACATCCGCTTCCCGTGTTGCAATGGGATGCATCAACCCGACAGCGATTGCTCGGCCGAGTCCTTCAGGCATCGGGCCGCGCAATCCCTCAACGACGGTGGCGGTGTGCAGGCCAGAGGGCGACATTGGTCTCGCGCCGTTCGTTTCGTTTTTGCCTAAGTCGTACATTGGTCCGTCTTTCGTTAGTGTCTTTGTTTTGGTGTCGAAGAAATTACCAAGAGACCGCGTATCCCGAGAAGTGTTCCAGGATTGTCTTGAACCATTTTCCGCTTACAGAATGTTCCGACTGCATAGACGACCACGGATAGCTATCGTCCTCTTGCATCCAAACCGCCAGCAGATTGTCCTCTATGTACTTGTCGACATGATTTGTGCGACCGTCATAGTTGAAATCCGTTCCCGCAACACCGTACCACATCGTCAGTTCGGTCGGACTACTGTCGCCGAATTGGATTCCCGAGGGCTGCAGATCTACTCGTAGAGTTTGTAAATCGACGGCCACTGAAATCAGAGCGGAATCACCCAAGGCCAGCGGTGATCCGTCCGGCCGAAGAATTGGGTCCGTTATACGGAGTGACAAGAACGGCACGATGTAGTTTGGTGCCAACTGGAAGTAAATCCCAAGTCCGCGCAACTGACCGCGCACGGCCCAGAAGCTCACCTGGTAAACATTATCGCTAGCCGAACCGTGGTCGCCCGCAACGGTGGGTACCGGATCCGCCGTTATTTCGACTTCCTCACCGGGCGCACCAGCTTGCGCCGAAAACAATCCCGGCGTGGGTGGAGTCTCCCATCTTAGATGCTGATGGAAATCCTTGGCCGCATCAACGCCGACCACATCATCCGCCCCTGGTGCAATCGCGTCGGAGCAGGCCGCGAACAACATCGCGGTCGCTAGGCCCAGTATCCGGGCGACTGGTGGTTTTCTTGTTTGCAATCTTGACTGTTTCGTCATCGCTACTCCGATCCGCATCCTGAGTCAGTCCTTCACCTGCACCCCTCACCAATGCACACAACGTTCCAATCCTGCCAACCCCATAAGCCCTTATATCGCAACTACTTATAACAACATCGCACGCGCCGTCACCTGGGTCGTTTTGAACCAGCGGGGAGGTTTGACCCAGGACCGTGAGCGCAAAATCAGCTCGCGACTAACATGCGGTCGCGTCGCCATTGAATGATCGACGCTGCGTCTTCCAGCGTCTTCTGCAACTCGGAAGCCCCCCATGGCTTGGGCAGCACATCGTCTATGCCGTTCGCAAAACACACCCCGTCGTCATCGTCCAGGACGACGCCTGTCATCGCAACCAAATACGGCGCGGTTTCGGCGGTGAATTCTTCGCGAATTCGTGATGCGGCTTCGAGACCGCCCATGACAGGCATATTGAAATCCACCAGCACAACATCAAAACTCTTTCGGTGCAGCGCATCGAGGAGTTCCTGACCGTTGGAGACTATCTCGGCCTCGAATCCCATCTTGCTCAGGAACTTTCGGGCGACCTTCTGAATCATTGGTTCATCGTCCGCGAGCAAAATCGAGATGTTCAGTTTCTCACCAAGACGACGATCGACCAGCTTAGGCGCCGCCACCGCTTTTCGTTGGTTATCGTTCGTTTTGCAGTTGATGGCCGACGACAACGCGCTTTGCAGTCGTTTGGGTTTGATAGGACGTGACACGTAGATTACCGGGGCCATGGTAGCGCCCGATTGCGCGGTGAGATTTGCGCTACCCGCCAGGGAGGTAAGAAGTACTATCGGAAGATTTCGCGCATTCTTTTGCAGATTGCCGCCGAGGTTACCGCCATCCATATCCCGAACTCGACGATCCAGAACGACAACATCGAAACGCGAGTCGTCACCGATGTGGGAAATAGCCACGGCCGGATCACCGGTCGCCACGACATCCATGCCCCACTCGCTGGCCTGACGCACGAGCAGTCCTCGACTCGTCTTGTTGGCCTCCACGACAAGGAGACGCCGTCCCTCAAGTCCGGCCTCCTGGTTAGTCGGCCCCGCTGAGTCATTACAAACTTCACAGGCGAACGTAAAGTGGAAGGTCGAGCCAATACCGGATTCGCTCTCGACCCACATTCCACCTTTCATAAGCTCAGCCAAGCCGCGACTGATCGAGAGTCCGAGACCGGTACCACCATACTGCCGAGCGGTCGAGGCTTCAGCCTGCACGTAGTCGCCGAACAATGTCGGCAGTTTATCTTGCGGTATTCCAATACCGCTGTCCCGCACGCCAATGTGGATTTGTGAATACGATTCATCCAGGCAGTCCGCATTGATTGATACGACAATCTCACCGTCGCTGGTAAACTTCACCGCGTTGCTCAACAGGTTTACCAGGACCTGTCGTACCCGATTGCCGTCCCCTACAACGATCTCTGGTGTCTCGGGCCCCATGTGGTACAACAACTCAACCGGCTTGTCCCGAACATTGGGTGCCATCAAATCAAGACATTCCTCAATACACTCGCGTAGGTTAAAACGCCGATGCTCCACCTGCATTTTCCCCGACTCTATCTTTGAAAAGTCGAGGATATCGTTGACGAGCGTGACGAGGGCGCCCGCACTGCGACGCACAGTGGAAACCATATCCCGTTGTTCACCTGACAACGTTGTTTCCATCAGGAGTTCTGACATACCGATCACCGCTGTCATTGGCGATCTGAGTTCGTGGCTCATGTGCGCAAGAAATTCGCCCTTGCCCGCAACTACGGCATTAGCCCGTTCGACTGCCGCAACCAGTTCAGCTTCACGCGTCTCGGCTGCCGCGAGTTCCTCGCGCAACCTCGAAAGATCGCGTGCGATCTGCGTTTGCGTTTCCGCCGGTTTAGACTCCGAAGGGCTCAACGTATCCTGTCTCATTCGTTGACGGTGTTGTCATTCCTGACATGGCTTTTTCGGTCACTGCGTAGAGGGCAACAACGAGGCCCAGGAGCACGTTGGACCTAACTCGTTGCATCATCACCACTTGCTCGAAACGTCACCGCACGTGGTTCTGGTACGCTCCGCCTCGCCTGGTTCAAACTGCCCCACCCGCAATTGGTACGCGTCATGCCAATGGGCGATGTGTGCAGTTTGACAATGCAAGGTCGGCGCCCCCTCAATCGTGTGCTGCGCTCACGTTTTCCCTTGTCACTGTCGATAACGGCGTTCGAGGATCGAGTGCGTACACTTTCTTTTGCGTCAGGGTTTCGTGAGCAAGGTCTCGATTGCGATAGTCAAACTTTCGGAGGCGTTTGGTGGCTTCTGGCAAGATCTTGGCAACGATCTTGGCGCGGACATGTGCTACGTGGAATCCGACCAGGCCCACATTCCGCGTGACGTCGCGTGTGTGTTGGTCGCGGCGGGCGGATCGGAACCGGAAGCAATGCAATGGCTCGATGCCCATGACGCGTCGAGCGACGCCGCCGTGTTTGTTATTGGCGCGGACCCCGGAAGACGTGTCGCCGTGCAGATGGTCAGTCGTGGCGCACAAGACTACTACGCCCTTCCGGACGACTTAGAACTTCTCAGGAACGCGGCGGCAGAAAAGGTGGGACAACGGAGGCGTGCGCTCTCTAACCCACACAACGTTCCTTCCATAAACACGGATGCGTTCGCCAACATCATCGGAGTGAGCAGCGCCATCAAGGAGGTGCTTTGGCCAGCCGCGCGACTCTTGCGTCACGGCAACGCTACGGCATTGATCCTCGGAGAGACAGGGACGGGCAAGGAACTACTCGCACGCGCATTGCACGACGGCGGACCGCGCCGAGATGCACCCTTCGTTGCCATCAACTGTTCGGCACTTCCGGACAACTTGGTAGAGTCCGAACTGTTCGGGCACGAACGCGGCGCGTTTACAAGCGCCCACGCCGCCAAACCGGGATTGTTTGAGGTTGCCCACGGCGGCACGTTGTTCTTGGATGAATTGGGTGAGCTGCCGCTGGACGTCCAAGCAAAACTCCTCCGGGTGTTGGACGACAAGACTATTCGACGTGTCGGCGGCACAAAAACGCGTCAGGTCGATGTTCGCATCATTGCCGCAACGAATGACAATCTCGAGTCGGCTGTCCGCACGGGCAAATTCAGAGAGGACCTGTACTATCGATTGAGTGTCATCGTCTTGTCGTTACCGCCACTTCGATCGCGGGAAGACGATGTGATCCTGATAGCGCAAGCGTTGCTCAGTAACTCCGCCAAACAACACGATATGCCCGCGCCAAAACTCAACGCGGAGGCGTGTAGCAAACTACGGGTACACTCTTGGCCCGGAAACGTACGCGAATTGAAAAACGTCGTCGAACGCGCACTCTTACTATCACCGCCCGGAGAATTCTTCTTGGATGTTGACTCGCCCGGGTCAAGTCCGGTAATTCAGACAAACGGCGTCTTGCCGTTCCCCGCCCCCCTCCTCGAGATAACCCGAGCGGCCGCACGTGCCACGCTGGCCGCGTGCGAGGGCAACCGCAGTGAGTCCGCCAGACAACTCGGTATTTCGCGCAAACGCTTGCGCGGTCTCCTGGAGGATCTCACCGAGGATGACCTTCCCGTCGCCTGGGCCGAAGGCGCGTAGCTGCGTCGGCGGGCGCGGACCCCTCGATGACATCGTTTATCCTGAAAAGAGTTGCGCAGGCTGGCATCGTCATGTTCGGTGTGGGCACAATAACGTTTTTCCTAATACGTGCCGCGCCAGGCGACCCCATCACACAGCAACTCGAGTCGATACAATTGTCCAGCGAACATATCGATCGTCTACATCGACTGTATGGATTGGATCAATCTCTTGCGGTTCAGTATGGGCGATATGTTGCCGGCCTCGCACGCGGCGATCTTGGCGTCTCCTTCGCCGAAAACCGGCCGGTCACACACACCCTACTGGATCGTCTACCTAACACGATCCTCCTCGCGCTGGCCGCATTATTTGTTGATTTTGGGCTTGGTATTGCATTGGGAGTATGGCAGGGCATGCGGGCGTGGACCAAGACCGATCGGATCACGTCGCTCATCGGACTCGCCATTTATGCGACACCCAGCTTTTGGCTGGGCATCATGTTCGTGCTCCTCTTTTCGATCCAACTGAAATGGCTCCCCACCTCCGGTGCGTACGACCCGTTAGCGGTCGGGGGTCCCGTGCTCTCTCAACTAATCGACAGAGTTCGACATCTTGTTCTGCCGGCGATGACACTTGGGATGATCAGCGCGGCCGGCACTGCTCGATTCCAGCGCGATGCCTTCATGAACGTAAAGCACCTGCCGTTCGTCGTGGCCGCCCGAGCGCGCGGTTTGAGGCCAAACCGCGTGATCCTGCACGTTCTGAGCAATTCCCTGCTCACGACAATCACGCTGGTCGGTCTGTCATTACCCTTGCTCCTCTCTGGCACCGTGCTGGTTGAGTCGGTGTTCGGTTGGCCCGGGATGGGCAGTTGGTTGTTACAAGCGGTCGATGGCCGCGATTACCCGGTCGTTACGGCCGCCGCGCTACTCGCCGCCGCCGCCGTTGTCTTCGGCTCGTTGGCCGCCGATGTGACATATCGACTAATCGATCCGCGTTTAACGAACCCCGGATGAAACGTATCTGGCGTTCTGCCGGTTTGCCCGTACGGGTGGCGTGGATGACCGTGTCAGTATTTGTTGTGGTTGCCATACTCGCACCTACCATCGTGCCCTACGACCCCGTTGCGCAACCCGATGTTTTGAACCTCGGCAAACTGGCCCCATCGATGTCGCATCCTCTGGGAACCGATCAATTCAGCCGCGACCTTTTCTCGCGCTTACTCGTCGGCAGTCGGATTTCTCTTGGCATCGCCATCTCGGCAACCGCTATCGCGATGGTTTTGGGAACGGCGGTCGGCTTGCTAGCCGGCCTGGGTGGACAATGGCTGGACACCTTAGTCATGCGGACGGTTGATGCGTCAACAGCAATCCCACGGCTGGTGTTCTTGATCGTCGTTCTGTCCCTGTGGGGTGCCGTGAGTCCTTTAGTACTCGCGGTGATACTTGGACTCACCAGCTGGTTCCAAACAAGTAGGATTGTCCGGGCGGAGGTTTTGAGCCTCAAGACACGGACTTTCGTAAGCGCTTCGTACATCCTTGGCATCGGCCGCGTCCGCCTCGTGTGGCGGCATATCCTCCCTCACCTGACCCCACAGCTGATTGTCGCCACGACCCTGAGCATAGGCAACATTCTGTTGATCGAGGCCGGTCTGTCGGGCTCGGCGTGCCCGCACCTGGTGCATCTTGGGGTAGCATCATCCGAGACGGTCGAGATGTCCTGAGCACAGCACCTTGGGTTTCAATTTTCCCGGGTTTGGCAATTGCGCTTACGGTCACGTCATTCGGCCTGCTCGGAGAACACCTCCAGCGGACTTTAGACCCGCACGCCACGCCGTCAGTGGGCCTAGAGTAAACCCTAGCAAAACTCGGCAGCCATTTAGAACACACCCCAGGCCTGCCGATCATCAAAGTTGCCGGGTGGTGGCGGCACGCTCGTGTGCCCCTCGGCTTCAACCCTGAGCGACATCAAAACGGACGCGGAGCTACAATCAAATGCACAAGAAGCACTGGATCATCCTGCTACTTGCCGGGAACGCATCGCTACTTGGATGCTTGAACTCAAGCGGTTGCACCGAGGAGCGATGCCATACCGCGGTCATCACTGCATCGTCGGACGCAGATGTGCTGCTACCACCCGCAACGATGCAGGCCGTTGGCGCCGCGGTGAACGAACTTCTGTTCTTAAGACTGGCCGACATCGGTCCCGCCTTGAACACGGTTGGCGACGAAGAGTTCGTTCCGCGACTCGCAAGCAGTTGGACATTCAATGACCCGTTGGCCATCACGTTCACGATGGATGAAAACGCACGCTGGCACGACGGTAAACCAATCACGGCATACGACGTCGAATTCACATACGACATTTATCGTGATACCGTGATCTCTGCGGCCGCAGGCGCCCATATCCAGTCCATCACGGCGGTGACAGCGCGTGATGAACGCACGGTTGAATTCCACTTTACACACAAGTATCCCGAACAGTTCTTCGACGCGACTTACCACATGAAGGTGCTGCCCAAACACGTCCTCGATACTATTCCACCATCGCAGCTCCGCACACATCATTTGGCACAGAACCCCGTCGGCAGTGGCCCATACAAGCTCAGCGAGTGGCGTCGAGGCGAGTTCATCCGTCTCGTTGCCAACACCGCGTTCTTCCTTGGAGAACCTGAAGTGCGTGAAATCATTTGGCGTGTCACGCCGGATCAGGCAGCTTCGGTTAGTCAACTGATCGCAGGAGAAGCGGACGTCATTGACAACGTCGTAGACCCCGATCAACTCAGCCGTATTCAAAATGCTGATCATCTTCGTCTGATCGAATATCCGGCGCCTGCATACGGTTACATCGGGTTCAACTTTGACGATCCGGATGTTGCCGGGCAACCACATCCGCTGTTCCGGGACCCTGACTTGCGCCGCGCCATCGCGAAAGCCATCGACAAAGAAACCGCAGTCCAAGCGGTGTTCGGCGATCAGGGCGCCGTGCCGATCGGTGCGACGAGCCGCGCTGTTTGGATTTGGTCGGACCAGATATCACAAATCGGATTCGATGCACACCAAGCCGGCGTGTTGCTTGCACAGGCTGGATGGACTGACGAAGATGGCGACGGCATCCGCGAGCGGGATGGCCAGCCGTTGGAATTCGAGCTACTCGTACCGGCCAGTAGCGGTGTTCGCCGACGTACAGCCACGATCGTGCAGGAACAGCTCCGCCGTGTCGGTATCGCAATGAACATTGCCGAAGTGGAGTTTGGCGCCTTTATCCAACGAGCCACGACTGGTCAGTTCGACGCAGTATTCGGCGCGTGGGTGCTGGATCCAAGTCCACGAGGCATGAGGGAGTTGTGGACAAGCGCTGGCGTCGGTGGAAGCAACTGGGGAAGCTACCAGAACACCGAGATCGATCAACTCGTCGAGACGGCGCTAGAGGCCCTCACTGCTGACCAGGCGACCAGACACTGGCACGCCGTACTCACGGCCTTGAACAACGACGTGCCCGCCATTTGGCTGTTTGAACCGCTGTTGACCGCGGTCGTCGAACGGCGTTTTGCAAATGCATCCATTCGACCCGATCTTTGGGCCGCCAACATATGGCAGTGGAACGTCAATTGAGCCGAGTGAAATCGGGTCGCGCCTTACGTGCGCGACCCGTTGGCCCTTTCGAGAAACACTTTTAGCTTCTCCACCTGTACCATGGCACCGAGTCGATCGAACGCCACCGTCGCGTCGCGCGCCATCTCATCTGCTTCGTGCATTCTTCCCCGGCGATCCAATAGGAACGCCAGGTCACGCTGTGCAGTGGCAACCAGCACCGGTCGCGACTGATCGGTAGCTCTCTTCACGACGTCACGTAACATGACTTCCGCCTCAGCCAATTGGCCGTCACCGGCAAGAGCGCCTGCCAAGATGCGGAGATCCTCACTCTCCCGAACCGAGTCGCCCAGATCGTGATGTAGGGTCAGTGCCCTTTGGGCTTCAACAATCGCCAGCTTATGATCCCCCGCCACGGTTCGTATTTCGGCACGGCCCGCAAGCGTTTGGCCCTTGAGGGCAGCATCGCCGAAAGTCAACGCCGACTCCACGGCTTGATCTGCGCAACTCATTGCTTCGGACAGGTTCCCGGAGTCACGGTGGGTAATACCCAGGTTGTGATGACATTCGATAACACCGGGATCGAAACCCGCTCGTTGATAGGCGGCCATGGCTGTTGTGTATGCTCCCAACGCACGACCGTAATCACCTTCGAGGTTGGCCACGATACCGAGGTTGTTGGCGCAACGACCAACACTGGCGAGATCACCGTCTTGCATAGCCTCGGCCTGCGCCTTCATGAAGAAGTGCCGCGCTTCCTCAATGCCACCGCGTTCCAACGCAATTGCACCGTACACGTTTAAGGCGCGGACTTCCGTAGCACGATCGCCCATAACTCTGGCACGCATCTGCGCAATGAGCACCCACTGTTGCCCCGTCTCGAGCCGGCCCAAACGCGCCTGCCCAATGCCACACAGGAGTGACAGCGGGGGGGACTCTTCCAATTCCCTGCGGGAGCGTTTCTCCAGATAATCAACGAGTTTGGCAAATTCACCCGCGTTGGCAAGACGCTGTGCCTCGTGTAGCGGCTCCAGCGCCTTACGAAGATCGGAGACCAACGGATAACCCCATGCTGTCCCGTCCAGCTTCCGGATCTCGGCTTCGGCGCCCAATCGTTCGAACTCTTGCACCGCGGTGCGGGCGGCCTTGGTGGCTTCATCGTCGTTGCCCATCCGGCGCAACACGTAGGCCAGGTCTCGGGTTGCCTCGGCGCGCACATGAAGTCGGTGCGTGATGCCCGCGCGCGCGATGATTTCGCGCAAGCTGGCACAGGCCACATCGAGTTCACCTTCACCGGCTTGAACAAGCGCTAAGACACGGAGATCTTCCACTTCCTCCGTAGAGTCACCGAGTTCCCGATGAATGTCGAGTGCACGTCCAATGTCTTGCGCCGCTTTGTCCAGGCTTCCGGCAACGACATGCGCCTCGGCTCGGCCACGATGCGCCATGCCAACGAGCGCGCGATCACCGGCAAGAACCGCAGCAACAAGGGCTGCATCGAGTTCTTCCAATGCGTTTGGGTGATCGTGACGTTGAAGATACGTTACACCAAGATTGTGACGTGCTTCAGCGACGCCACGGTGATAACCGGCACGGTCGAATGCTGCAATCGCCATCGTATACGAACTGATAGCTTCTTCGATCCGACCACGTAAACTATTGATGCTGCCGATGTTATTTGAACACCGGCCGATCATCGTGTGGTCCTCATCTCGGCTGGCGGCCATCATCGACTGTGTGAAGAAGTCGGCCGCGTTATCGATTTCGCCCGATACGAAGGCAATGGCGCCACGCGCGTTGAGCGCACGTGTCTCGAGCGTTTCCTCACCGCCACGCCGAGCTACCTGAAGGGCTTTTTCGACCCACTCGGCACCTTGCGCGTGACGTCCGACCCTACCGAGAGACGTGCCATAGAGAAGAGCCAATAACGGGGACGCTTCGATCTCGGATGCGTCACCGGAGCCTAACATCTCCACCAGTTCAGCATGGCGGCCGGCTTTCGCCAACAGTTTCACTTGCTCAATACTTGTTTCGATCGTCAACATATCTGTTCAGCCCTTTACCACGCCACTGCATAGTTGGAGAAATGTTTCAATGACACACTGAGCCACCGTTCGGTAGTAGATTTTTCAGTTTGTAACCGTTCCCACGGTTGCGTTGCATCTTCCTGGTACCAAATGCCGAGCGCGTTTTCCACCTCGGCGTCCAGGCTGTCGATGAGGCCGTCACCGTTCAGGTCTTCTCCCGCGGCACCGTACCAAAGTTTGAGTGGGGTCAATGTCGAGTCGAACTGTAGACCCGTTGGCTCCAGATATACAATCATCTCCGTGGTATCAACCGTAACTGTAATTCGAATCGAATCGCCGGCGACTATCGCTGAACCGTCCGGGCGCCGTGTGGGTTGAGAAGCATCAAGGGAGAAAAACGGAAGATCTTGCGCGGCGCCATTCTCGTCAGTGTAGCTGAGTTCGAGGATTCGTTCTTCGCCCCGCACCGCAAAGAAGCTCCACTCAATTTCGTCTGGTTGTTCAGCAGAAACGCCGGTCCCGAAGATTAATTTGCTTGGGCGAAACGTAGTGCCATACCCAAACAGCATCTCGTCGTCAGAAGTGTCCCGTACGACGATCTTCAAAACAAGAGCTTTGCTTGCCACAATGGAATCCGAGATCATGCCGAAATCGATTGTGTACTTACTAAACCCCATGGCACCGGTGTGCCACGGATCTGCGGTTTCCGAACCCAACGCGATAGTGCGACAATTCGTTGCATCGGTGTCACATTCGAACAATCCAACATCGACCGAACCACCCATTGTCGTGTCGAAGTCCGACATGGCACTCCAAAAAGTGAACTGGGCCTGACCCGATAACGCGAACGGTCCCTGAGCAACGAACTGATGGTATTTGTCCTGGTCCTGTTCGGCGATCAACCCGTCGTTGCTCTTGGCCAGCAACAATCCTGGCCAACTGGTGCGGGACGGATCGTAGTTGGGCATAACCCACGCGGTGGGCATCGACGAATTCAACGTCCCAGTGGGTATAACGCTATCGGCCAAATAGAGGACCGTGGTGTCCATGGAAGACGCCAGCTCCCGTCGGACAACCGCACCCGACACGACGGAGCCATTCGCAGTAAACCGAATGCCACCAACCGCTGGCCACCTGACAATCTGCGTCAATTCAGGCGTAGACTGCTCTTCGGTATCGATGATCGGGGATGTAATCTCGGAACAACCGAGGGCGAAACCGGCGCCTACCACTAGCACCGTCGAGAGCGTGTTCTTCATCTAATTCGATTCCTCAGCGTAAAAACTCGTTTCGCCCAGACAACACATTGTCCCCGTATTATCGGCACGCGGCCCCATAACCTTGGGTCCTTGAGGTGCTCTTCTCACTTGACAGCGGGTCATTACTCCAGATTGCCGTCACGGTCGCGTTGGCTAAAGCCCTGGCCTACCAGGCCACCGCGTAGTTCGAAAAGTTGTTCACGGTGGCGACAAGCTCGTGACCAGGAAGATTGACGTTGGTCTGCGGATTCCAGGAGTCACCGCTGCGCGCCTGATTCCAAATTGACAGCCGCTCACCGCGGCAGTCTTGGGAGTGGTCGCAGAAAAATGTCAGAGTACCGGGATGTTCGCCATCAAAACGCAACCCTTGGAGTCCGAACCGAACCAGGAAGAAGGACGAATCGACATCGACGGTGACCTCAACCGTCTCACCTGGCACGACGGGAGAACCGTCGGCTTCTAGGAATTGCGCGTCCTCTGGGATCCTGAGTTCAATGAACTTGTCGCCATTCAGGTAACGAATTTCGAACCGCGTTGCCATGCCCTGAATCGCGATAAACGAAGTGTGATACGTCGCCAATGCCGGCGCCTCGGCGGATTGAACAATCGTCGTCACCGGAGCATTTGCGGAACTGCCGGTTTCGCGAAACACAGCACGATCGACTGGTGCCAAAGCGTCCGAGCACGAAACGATCAAGAGAGCGGCCGAGAGGCCTAATGTTTTCCTAATCATCATCTGTGTTGCCGTTTGTTCCTGGGTTAGCGTCGTTGGTCTCCCCGTCCCATCGGTCGGGTCGTGGGCGGTCCGCAATCACGTTCAGCCGCGTTGGGAACCGCACCAAGACTGCCGATTCGGCTACCACGAGACGGCGTAACCCGAGAAATGATCGAGAAATACCTCAAATTCTTTCGCATCCGCGTTGTGGTCGCCAGGGATGAACTCCCATGGATCACCCACCTGTTCCTGCATCCAGATTCCGAGCAGGTTGTTTTCGATGTACTTGTCGGTGTAGTTAACCGCGCCGTCCGCGTTGAGATCCAAGCCAGCGGCTTTATAGGACAGCTCGAGTTCTGTCGGATAGTTATTCCCGAACTGGATACCAGATGGCTGTAGGTCAACCGCCAGATTCGTTGGATCGATCGTCACCGTGATCAAAACGGAATCTCCCCATGCAATCTGACTCCCATCGGGGCGATATGTCGGTTCAGTAATCTCGAGTTCCAAGAACTTGATGGTACCCGTTTCGGTATTGAGTTCGACGTTAATCTCCCGCTCTTCACCGCGGATCGCGTAAAAGCTGACGGAGAATAGGTCTTCACCATCCCAATCGTACCAATCACCATCGAGAAGGACGGCAGGTGCCGCATTGGGCGTGAGTTCAACAGGACCGCCGGGTAGGTTCGCAACGGCTCTGAACTGATCGGCCGTTGGCGCATTGGCCCACTTCAGGTGCTGGTTAAAAGACCCGTCGGCCACGGGAAGGTTGGTGTCTTGTACGTCGGGACCTGCGGTATCCGAGCAAGCGGATACGAAGAGGCCCGTCGCGATCAGGGCCACTCGGCGGGCGCCGCGGGTCGCATTTTGAAGTCTAACAAGCTGTTTCATGACTGTAATCTTTCTCGCTCATTCAATGAGCTGGTGTAAGTCGTTTGGTTTATCTCGGATTGTTTTTGCGAAAGACCTACCACGCCACCGCGTAGTTCGAAAAGTGGTACAGATTAATCAATACACGGTTCTTTTTCGTGTTGACCTCGGTTGGCTCTTCATTCCATGCCTCGCCATCGGCGGGTTGGTACCAGACGGCTAGATCGTTCTGATTCCATCCACCTTGTGCGTAAGCGTAGTTGAATTGCAGCGTCGCCGGCTTGTTGCCATTAAAAGACGACCCGTGGGGACCGAATCGGACGAAGAAAAGCGAAGGGTCTATCTCAACGGTGATCTGGACCGTATCGCCCGGTGCGGCGGGATTGCCGTTTTCGTCCAGCAATTGACCGTCGCGCGGGATGTTCAGCTTGAGGAACCAGTCGCCCTGCATGCCTGGATTCCACTCATCTTCGTAAAACACGATGAAGGTGTTCGCTTGACCCTGTATCGCCGTGAAAGACGTGCTATACGTTAGCAGCGGCGGAGCCTCTGTCGATTGGGCGATTGTAGTCGCCGGCACCGTTCCGTCATTCGTGTTCTGGGTCGCGCCACCGTTTTCTGTAGAACCGGTGGTCGTAACCGTGACATCGTTGTTCTTTTTCTTTTTGAACGATGCGCCGTCCAGCGGAGAAGTGATGTCAGAGCAACCGACGCTGAGGAGTGCAACGCTAAGTCCAACGAGTGTCTTCTTGAACATTATGTTTGTTGCCGTTCGTAGAGTTAGTGTGTTTGATGTTCGCCCTCCCTTAAGGCAGGTCTTGTTCCCAATGGCAAACTCTAGATAACCCATTGGAAACAAACGGTTTATATGACTGGCGTTAGCTTGGAGAACTGGGTCGTTTTGAACCAGTTGGCCTTTTGGACCAGTTCGAGCGGGACATTCTGGCTCTCGAACCGCTACGACACACCCCTGGCACCAGCGACCAAGCAGACCCACCTTGCCCGAACCGTAGCAATCCATACTACCGACGCCTGAGGAGAACGAATGATCTGCCGTATCTGGCACGGATGGACCCACCCCGACAACGCAGACGAGTATCAGCGCATCGTAAGCACGGAGGTCTTACCGGAGATCGCCGCCAGGAGAATCCGCGGCTATCGCGGCGCCCACCTTTTGCGGCGGCAACTGGCAGACGAAGTTGAATTCATCACTACGATGTGGTTCGATTCCTTGGATAACGTGCGGGATTTCATGGGCACCGACTACGAGGTCTCTCACGTGCCGCCCCAGGCACAGGCTGTACTGGCGCGATACGATACGCGGTCCCAGCATTACGACGTCGTTCTCTCGCCGGAACACGTTTAAAGCTCGCGACCGCGAAGTCGATACTCACATCATGGCACGTATACTCGTCGTGGACGATGATCAGGTTGTTCGAGCTATGCTTCAGGCGGTGCTCGAAGTTGAGGACCACCAAGTCGCCTTCGCATGTGACGGCATGGAAGCGGTTAAGACCTTCCGCACCGAACCGTACGACCTCGTCATCATGGATCTAGCGATGCC
>JAZDDC010000386.1:0-3052 GCA_036679565.1 Gemmatimonadota bacterium | reverse complement strand
TCGCTCCCGTAGAGAACCGAAGAGGGGCCTCTCACAATTTCGACACGGTCTATGTGTGCGATATCAACAAGTGCTGGCACCTCCCCGAAGTCTTGTTGACGGCGTGAATTATTCAAGCGAATCCCGTCCTGTAACAGGAGGATTCTTTGGCCCCTAAGACCGCGTATCGATGGCCGAACTTGATTGACACCCACTCCGGTGACGTCAACACCCGGAAGATCGCGGAAGAGGTCGCTCACAGTATTTGGCGCTTGGCGTCTTATCGTCCGCCAGTCGAGCACGGTTACGGGTTGGGGAACCAAGGAGACATCGGTCTCGGATCTGGTCGCCGTAATCGTGATGGTCGGTAACCGAACGATCGAATCCTGTCTGGTCGAATCAGCCTGGAAGAACGTTGCTCCCGAGAGGTTAGTGGAGGTTGACAGGATGCCAAACAACGCGAGGGCCGCCGCGCCGCATGTGCGGTTGGGCGTTCTCGAACGCGAGCCGTGGTCCAAGGCGTTCATAGGATACCGGATACTTTGAGTTTTAGGGTGGAGAGCGCTGTCGGCGCTCGAAAATCGGTAGGACTATACGGAAAGAGGTCGCCTCAGCGCATCGCGTGCATTACGGAAATGCTCTCCGTATTAATACGGAGTCTTGGGCGGGTGACTTAATCCACCAGCAACCCGGCTTGCAGGGCAAAACGCGTGAGGCCCGCAACGGTTTTGATATCGGTTTTCCGCATGATGCTCTCCCGGTGGGTCTCCACCGTTCGGGGGCTGATGCCAAGCGCGCCTGCGGTTTCCTTGTTGGTTCGCCCGCTTGCAATGCTGATCAAAACCTGTTGCTCTCTGGGAGTAAGGCGGTCAACGGGGGAAGGTTGATGTGACGGCTGCTGACGGACTGCGGCTCCGAGGTGGTTGATTACGCCGGCGCTGAAGTACTCTGTCCCGGCGTATACGGCGACCACGGCTTTGCGAAGCTCTTCAGCACCAGCGTCTTTGAGTAGATAGCCATTAACACCGGCTTTCACGGCCTCGACGATGTATTGCGCTTCGTCATGCATGCTCAACACGAGAATCTTCAGGTTTGCCATCTCATCACGAAGCTCTTTGGCGACTTCGAGTCCGGACTTACCGGGCAAGGTGATATCAAGTAACACGACGTCTGGTTTCAGCGCACGAATTGTCGTGAGGGCCCTGGCACCATCGGACGCCTCGCCCACGACTTCGATGCCAAGCATACCGGTCAAGACATGTCGGATGCCTTCGCGAACCATCGCGTGATCATCCACGAGGACGACGCGAATGGAATTTCTCATGTTACGGTTTGTTGAACGGGGAGGCGTACGACGAGGCGCGCTCCACTCTCCACACCGGGGCCGAACCGAACTGAACCGCCCAAACCGGAGATACGTTCGCGCATTCCCGGAAGGCCGAGGTGTCCCTCACGTTCGAGATCCGAACCGTCGAGTTCTTTTGGAGGTCCGTCACCGTCGTCGAGTACCTCGAGCACCACATCCCCGTTCTCCGAACGCAGCGAAACTTGTATCGACGAGGCGTGCGCATGTTTCAGTACGTTTGAATATGCCTCCTGCAGGGCGCGGAACAGCGCCAATTCACCTTCCTCCGGTAGTTTGGGCAACTGAGCGGGCGTAGAAAGGTCGATGGAGATACCGCTCGTGCGCTGCACATCGTCGCTGAGCGCCTGCAGTGCCGGAATTGCGCCCAAGTCGTCCAAGATGGGTGGCCGGAGTGCGCGTGTTACGGCGCGGATGCTTTTCAAACCCACATCTACAAGTGAAAGGGAGCGATCAATATTCCCCTTTTCACCGTCCAGTGCATTGTCTCTGAGCGTGCCCAGTTGGAACTTCAGTGCAGAGAACACCTGCGCGGTTTCGTCATGGAGTTCTCGCGAGAGACGTTGCCGCTCCTCCTCGTGTTGTCGGATGACGCGGCGCGCAAGGCGTTCGAGCTCGCTAGTTCTTGCGACAAGTTTGGCGTGAAGCTCTGCGTTGTCTATGGCGGCGCCAACTTGTTGCGCCAAAGCCAACAGAAAACGTTCATCGAGCGCAGCAAAGGGATCCCGTGCGTCACCAACGATCACCATCACATGTGAGACCTCCAAATGCGGCGCAATGGGCATCGCGGCAACGTATTGAGCGGGCCGTTTTGGTCCACGCAGAACTTGTGGTTTTCCCGTTCGCATCGCTTCGCGTATCATGCCGTCGGTTGCGGCATCGGGGGGTTCGCCCTTCCAACTGGTACACGTGCCGGTACTCGCAAAGAATGCCCCCTGTCCGTCGGACAATGCATACATCGCACTGCCGCGAACACCGCCAAGTTGTCGTGTGCTTTCTAACAGACGCAAAACCACGTTTGACCCTTCGCCGCGGAGATGCATATGCCCGGAGAGTTCGGACAGCGTGTTGAGACCTCCTCGCACGTCTTCGAGCACGAGCAAGAGGATTCCCACGCCGACGGACAGGGAGAGCAGGATATCCAGGTAATATCCCCACGGGTTCCAAGCACCGCGGGCTCGGAGGAACGGATAATCAAGATGGTGCAGCGCCCAAAGAAACAGCGTGACCGCAAGCAGACCAGCTGCGCCAGATCGCAAATGACGTTTGTGCTGCAAGAATGTCCAACCCGTCCATGCGGTGGCGGCACTTAGGAATGCGACCGCCGGTGCAGCGGCAAGCAGAAAGTTATCCAAACGGTAGATGGCGACATACGACCAGGCGACTGGAAACAGGATGATGATTGCGTAGGCTCGGCGCCATCGAACGCGCTGAGAAAAAACAAGCGCGGCCCAAAGGAATCCGAGTGCCGACCAACCTGTCGTTACTTGGTGCCAGTACAACCAATGGGGCGACGTCGTGAGCATGAACGCTACGATGGCGCCGATGCGGAGACCGTACAAAGCCCAAGCGCCCGCCCAACACGCGAAGTGTGGTTTCCTGTACCGCACGTACAGGTACACGCACAGGACACCGAGACCGAATGTAACGGCTCCTTGCAGAAACGCGGCGGAAAGTTCGGACGCCGCCGCAGGCGGAATTATGATCTCC
>JAZDDC010000385.1:0-7453 GCA_036679565.1 Gemmatimonadota bacterium | reverse complement strand
CGTCCGGCGTCGTAATCAAAGGGTTTATCTCGGCGAGCGATGCACCAACATCGATAAATGTCGCGTAGAGTTGTTGAAGTATCGCTGCGGCTTGACGTACGAGCTTGACGTCATCGTACAACTCGAACGACAAGGCCATCGCTTCGTGCGGCAGCAAACCATCCCGGGGGTCCACAGCCAACTTAAAAATCTTCTCCGGGGTTTTGGCGGCCACCTCTTCAATATCGACACCCCCCTCCGGGCTCACCATGAACACGGCTCGTTGGCTTTCGCGGTCCACAATCACACCCACGTAGCTTTCGGAGGCAATTTCAGCAGCTGGCGCGACCAAAACCTTCTCGACCGTGAGTCCTTTTATGGACATGCCCAGGATACGCTCGGCGACGGTGCGTGCTTCCTCCGGCGTATCGGCGAGTTTCACCCCACCTGCCTTGCCCCGACCACCCGTATGAACCTGCGCCTTAACAACGACGCCACTGCCCAGCTTCCGCGCGATCTTTTCGACGCCGTTTGCCGTGGACGCCACGTCACCGCCTGGAACGGGCACACCGTGTTCGGCGAGCAATGCTCGGGCCTGGTATTCGTGCAGGTTCAAAACCTAGCCTCCCGTGATTGTAGTTCCCGTTTCCCCACGCAGTGCCTCAACCCCGTTTGCCAAGTGGGCGATGACGGCTCGTTCCCCTCCGGCTTCGACAAAGTGGGCTGCGGCCGTCAACTTCGGGCCCATGCTCCCGGCGCCGACTTGGGCCGTCCCCACTGTGTCACGCGCCTCCGTCACACTCATGCGGCGAATTGGCGTGGCGTTTTCCGAACCCCAGTTTCGGTACACCGCATCTACGTCGGTCAAAATCAAAAAGTCCGACGCACCTACCGCTCGGGCCAACACGGCGGCCGCAAGATCTTTATCGACGACGGCGTCCAACCCCTCCCAGGTACCCTGGTCCCCACGCCGGACGGGTGGCCCGCCCCCACCGGCGGCGATCACCACTACGCCCTCATCTACCAGGTGCCGCACCGCATCCGCCTCGACTAATTCGATTGGTTCCGGACTCGGTGCCAAACGACGAGTTCTTCCCAGAGCGTCCGTACCCAACGTTACATCCGCGGCCCGCAAACGCTCGATGCGTTCGGGCGAGAGTACATTGCCAATCGGTTTTGACGGGTTGGTAAGCGCCGGATCATCGGCGCGTACAACGGTCTGTGTCATGACCGTCAATACCGTCTTCTCGATCCCTGATTTTGCCAGCGCATTTTGTAGTGACTGCTGGATCATGTAACCAATCCATCCAGCGGTAGCGGCCACCAACACCCCAAGCGGAAGAGGTTCTACGACATCGCCAGCACGCTCGTTGCGGGTAATGGCCTGCCCGACTTGCGGGCCGTTACCATGAACGATTACAACTTTCCACCCATCGACTATCAAATCCTCCACGACGCGGAGAGATGTCCGAGTGTGACGAAATTGATCGTGAATGGTGACACGCTCGCCGGGCGGTGAAAGCGCGTTGCCGCCCAGCGCGACAACAATGGTACCACGCGATAACGCCATGGGCGTGGGAAGCTAGTTGGCGCCAAGAGGGCGGACAAGGCTGCGGCGTTCAAACGAACCCAAAAGGAACCTCGAGATAGATATTGCTGGACCGCTCATCCCTGCTCGCGTGCCTTTGTAAATACTTCCACCTTCTCCAACACCCCGTCCCTATCCTCATGTGTCGGCACCAACAAAAGATCCCCCGCCCGTGCCCACGCCAGTGCCATATCCACCGCCTCGAGTTCGGACGATGCCTGCACGACGTCGCGCATGCCGAGCCTCCGAAGTTCGGTTTCGATGAGGTCGGTGACAACACCGGGCTCGCGTCCGCGGAGGTACGTAGGCATTTCCTTGACGATGATGCGATCGGGTTTCAGACGTCCCGCAGATCGTGCAAACGCGCGAATCGACTCATCGTCACGATCCCCCGCTTGCCCAATGACCAGCAACGTACGTCGTGACGAAAGGCGTTTGGCCGTGGCGACCAGTGCATCCATCCCTTCGGGGTTGTGAGCAAAATCGACGATGATGGTAACACCATGGGCGCGAAACACGTTGGTCCGCCCGGGTGAATTACTGGCGTTGGGTTCAAACGTGGTGAGGCCATCGCGGATAGCATCAACCGAAAACCTAAGGCCGTGCGCAACACAGATTGCGCCAAGCACGTTTGAAACATTGTGTGCGGCCGCGCCATCGAGGGTTATCGGAACGTCAGCTACGGGAGCAATTGTGTGTCGTGTGTTTCCATCGTTGAAGCACAATACATCGCGCTCGACCCAGGCGCGAAGGTCCCTTCCCTGGCACGGTTGGACCGAGTACCAACCGGGTTGCGATGTCCGACCGTCGAACCGAGCGGCTAACGTGGGGTCTTCGGCGTTGAGTATGAGCTGACTCGGATCCTCCAACGCTCGCGCGACAACGAGCTTTGCGCTCGCGATGTCCTCCAGACCATCCACGCCGTACTCACCAAAATGATCCATGGCGATGTTCGTAACGATGGCCGCGTCGGCACGGGGAACACCCAGTCCTCGACGCAGCAATCCACCACGCGCAGTTTCCAGAATCGCGACATCGACACGAGGGTCACGTAGCACGGCGCGGGCGCCACCCGGTCCCGAATAGTCACCGCCATCCACGAGATCCCCGGCCACAAACACACCGTCTGTGGACGAGAACCCGGGTGTCTTCCCGGCGCTGGTCGCAATGGCCGCGAGGAGGCGAACGGTTGTGGTTTTGCCGTTGCTACCCGTCACAAGGGCGACGGGCACATCGAAACGATCGTTCCATGCGACGGCATCAACAGCGGGGAGGTCCCGTGTCGCCCACGTGAAAGAACCCCTTCCCATCCCCACTGAGACGTGATCGTCATCCCAGATAAAACTGACGCCTTTTGTCGCGGCCGCGTTTTGAAGCGCAAGCAACCGATGGTTTGACTCGGCGACGATAGTTTCCCGTAACCGCCTCACCGCTTGCGAGAAATCCGGCCCGTTGGACCCGTTGATCTCGGCGAGTACCGTGTCCCACGCCCACTCGTTCACCTCGGTCGCTGCGTAGAGCGTGTCGATTGGCGCCGTAAAAGCCAGACTGGCACCGCCAACAAACACCCGCCCGAAAGTCCGTTCTCCCGACCAACCCACGGCGTCGATGATACGCCGCGCATGGGCTTTCCACCGGTCGATGACCGTTACAGGATCCGCATCGCCGGTACGCACGTCGATGACGGCACCCGGACCCGGCGTAAGAAGATTGTGCCCGGTGAGACGACGCGAGTCTTCGAGGACGGGACCCGTCATGGAAGCGTGTACCTAGTCGTCGGTGTCGCGTGCGAGGCGTACGCCGCGCTCATCGCGAACGAATGTTTGACCGGCTTCGATTTCAACAGTCGGAAGGGATGGTAGATCTGTAACAACGTCGCCGTCGTGCGCGACGTTCGGCGCAGCACCAGTTGGCCGGAAACCGGTCACTTGTTCCCATGTCCGTGTCAGTTCATCAGCGAACAACACTACTAAATCGTCGGCAGCGGCCATTTTAAGCGCGGCATTCACCGCCTCTTGTTCGTCTACCACCACCTGAATGGCGCTGGATGCAACACCCTCTTTCAGCAACGCACCGCGAAGCAACATGGGTATTTCATCACTTTCACGACCTCGCAGTCTGTCATCGCGGCGACAGATGTAGTGGTCAAACACCCCTGCGGCGATGCGACCAATCTCAACGATGTCCTGATCGCGACGATCTCCCGGCGCCGCAATCACGCCAATACGCCGACCGTTAACATCAAGCCTGCCGATCAGATTGCAGATCTGTGTCATCGCATGCGCATTGTGCGCGTAATCGAGCAAGACCTTGAACGGGTGTTCGTTGTAAAAGTTGAGACGACCCGGTGCCTGGAAAAACGTGGAGTCAAAGGTTCGCAGACCCTGACGGATGTCTTCCAACCCAACACCCCCGGCGTAAGACACCGCCGCCGCGAACATTGCGTTCTGCACATTGTGCAGCGCCTTCCCCTCAAGGGTGGCCGGGATCAAGTGCGTCCACAACAACGGCATGTGTTGGCCACCGTCATGGATGGTAATCATATGGCCATTGACACCCTGTTCGAGGATGACGGCCCGGCCAGCGGCGCGAATGTGTTCGCGCACCAAGGGATGTTCTGCACTCACCGTGACATAACACAGACGCTCCGCCACGACATAGTCTGCCATCTTGAGACAGAGTTCATCATCCGCGTTGAGGACGGCCGTATCGGTAGCGATTTCAACCACGATCCGTTTAACCTCAGCGAGTTCCTCCAACGTGTGGATGTCGCGCAACCCAAGATGGTCGGCCGCAACATTGAGACACGCGCTTACCGTGCTTTTCCGGTAGCCCATCCCCGCGCGGAGCAGACCACCGCGGGCCGTTTCTAACACCGCTACCGTAACTGAGGGATCCCGGAGTACCATGCGGGCCGCCACCGGTCCTGTCATGTCACCGGCAACGGTCAGCTGGCCATCGATATACACACCGTCAGTTGTCGCCAACCCGACACGGTCCCCCGCCATCTTGTGAATGTGAGCAAGCATGCGAACAGTGGTCGTCTTGCCGTTGGTTCCCGTGATGGAGTAGATGGGAATACGCGCGGGTGTTCCGGGGAACAACATATCGAGCACCGCACCTGCGGGATCGCGTGGTTGTCCTTCACTGGGGTTGGTGTGCATCCGGAATCCGGGGGCTGCGTTGATTTCGCAGACACCGCCACCACCCTCTCGGTATGACACACCAATGTCGTCCGTCAAATAATCTACACCGGCCACATCGAGACCCACCGCGGCAGCGGCGCGCACAGCCATCTCTCGATTGTCCGGGTGCAAAGCGTCGGTAACGTCAACGGCGGTGCCACCGGTGGATAGATTACCGGTCGAGCGCAGATAGACAATCTCCCCATCCATGGGAACCGTTTCCTTTGTATAGCCGAGTAATTCCAGCAACCGGTCCGCTTGGTAGTCGAATTCGATCATAGTGAGGATCTTTTCGTGTCCAATACCGCGGCGGGGATCACTGTTGATCACGCCAACCAGTTGTTCAATCGTGTCTGTTCCGTTCCCGACCACATGTCCGGGCACTCGTTTGGACGCTGCTACCACCTCGCCGTTTATTACGAGAATCCGGTGATCAAAACCCGTCAAGAACTTCTCGACAATTACACCTTTGCTAAATTCCCGCGCTCGGTCGAACGCAAGTGCCACATGCTCATCGTCCTGGAGATTGAGTGACACGCCACGGCCGTGGTTGGCGTTAAATGGTTTGACCACGACCGGAAACCCGATCCGCTTTGCGTAGCGCACCGCACTGTCCTTGCGATAGACCAGACGCTGTTTGGGAACCGGCAAACCCAGGTCGCCCAGGATTTTGTTGGTCTCTTCCTTGTCAGACGCAATCTCGACGGCGATGTGGGAGGTGTGACTCGTTACGGTGGCCTGAATGCGCTCCTGGCGTACGCCGTGACCGAACTGGACAAGACTGTACTCATTGAGTCGGAGCCAAGGGATGTCGCGTTTTTCGGCGGCACTCACCAACGCGGCGGTCGATGGACCGAACGCGTTGCGTTGAGCGAAACGAATAAAATCGTCGCGTTCCTCCGGAAAGACGAAATCGGCGGGAAGAATGCCCGGTGTTCGAAGCCTCTTCGGAAGCACGGACTGCACCAATTTCATAGCAAGATCAGCCGCCTCAACACCCACACGTTCCGCTTCATACTCGAACACGACCTGATACACACCAGACTCATCCGTCGAACGGGTCTTACCAAAGGTCACGGGCTCTCCTGCAACGTTTTGCAGTTCGATGGCCACGTGTTCGAGTACGTGCCCCATCCACGTACCCTCATCCTCCGTCAGACGCCGCACGAAACCGCCAGGCTCGCGGAAGGAACACCCGTGTTCGCGCAACCCGGGGAGTGCATCCAGCAAACCATCCGTAAACTCGGCACCCAACTTGGCGCTAGGCCATTCCTCGAGCGTTCCAATGTCCAGCTTTAACCGGATGACCGGAAATTTTGCGTAAAGGTTTGGTCCGACATACACGGCGCGCTCGAGGATTTTCATATCACGATGCCGTCGCGGTTGTGGCAGGCGTCGCCGTCCGGCGGACAAGATCAAATGACCATCCATCCGTCAGCACGTGTAGTCTGAGTCCCACGAGGCACACCGGCTCGCGTTGGAAGGCAGAATCCATCGAACTGTGCTCAACATCGGACGGGTCAAGAATCGTTACGGAGCCACTCCCTCGCACTTCGAGGATGTCATCCGGTCCAATGAAAGCCGCCGTGTCCTCATCCAGGCCGAGCCCCACGAGGAACGGATTGTATCCAATGGCTGTCATCAGTCGCCCAATCCGATCTCGTTCGCGGAAGTGATGATCGACCACCACCAGATTGGTAAGACCAAGACCTGGTGCCAACGTCACCATGTCCGCGCGCGGCGAAGAACCTTCCGCACCGAACGCAATCATGTGCTCCGACAGGAATCCGGCCCCGGCAGACGTCCCGGCGATATGTGTTCCACGCGCGGACAGCTCGCGCAGCTTGTGGCCAACCCGAGTGCCACCAATAGTTGTGGAAAGCCGGAGTTGATTTCCACCCGTCATAAACACGCCAGTCACCTCGGACAGGTTGCCCAGCACGCCCGCGTCGTCACACTCGGCTCGTGTGTTGAGGGGGTGGCTGTTTACGTGCGCGACACCAATGTCATCAAAGAGACGTTCGTACCGCGGACCGGTGTCGGGGAGTTCCGACGCGGTGGGAATCACGGCGATTCGCGCCTCCCGTCCGCCGCACAATTCGACGAACTTCGAAAGAATGGCGCGGTCTCGCATTTTTTCTTCGGCTCCACCAATCGGAATGATGTAACCCTGTCGCAGCCCGTCCCGCGTACGTCCCGTGTCTATCGTATCAGTCATTCGAATTTATCAGTGATGAGGGGGCGGCCGTCTTGCACCATCCAAACACCGCCTGCCATAACGTCGATAACGTTCCACGCTTCGTCAACCACGCACAGGTCGGCACGGGAATTAACCACTAGCCGACCAACATCATCGAGTCGCAGGTGTTGCGCCACATAGCTCGTGAACGGCGGGAGAACCTGTTCGGGTGGATGACCGCGGCCGATCAACTCCCCGATCGTGGCAATCAACGCACTCGGTGCGCCAACATCAAAACGGGTGACGCGGCCATTTTCGTCGAATTCCGGCAGACACCCACCGGCGTCCGAAGAAACCGTGATCCGGTCCGCCGGAACCCCCGATTCCCAAAACTTCTCGAGAGCGTCTGCCGCACTGTACGCGTCCTCCCCTTTGGCGACAGGGAACGCGGTGACATCAATCGTGCAACCATTCCGCGCAAGATCGATCGCCTCGTCGAACAGGGCACGTCGCCGGTTCACA
>JAZDDC010000384.1:0-10241 GCA_036679565.1 Gemmatimonadota bacterium | reverse complement strand
ACACGGCGATCGGAGATGCGGACCCGTACGTCGTTGGGCCCGAGGCCAAGCGTTCTCATGATGTCGATGGCGGCCGCTATCACCTCTGCGTCCGCCGCAGCCCCTACTTCTCCTATCACGTCCATGTTCAGCTGGAAGTGCTCTCGGAGACGGCCACGCTGCTGTTTCTCGAACCTGAACAACTGGGGAGTCGAGAACCATCGGATAGGCTTTTTCAGCTCGGTGGCCCTCGCGGTGACCATCCGGGCCAGTGTTGGTGTCATCTCGGGACGCAACGTGATTGCCCGATCACCCTTGTCCACGAAATTGTAGAGCTGATCGACGATCTCAGGACCCGACTTTTGCGTGTAGAGTTCGAGGGGCTCCAGGGGCGGACCGTCATATTCCTGAAACCCGTATCGGCCGGCTACGTCCCGCCATGCGTCAAAGATAGCGTTCTTAAGAGCTATCTTCTCGGCGTCAAAGTCTCGAAATCCTGGTAACCCCCGTGTTTTCATCGGGAGAATCTATCCGAACGGCACGAAGCCGGGCAACAGCGCCATGGCGTCCCCCACTGTATAGAAGGAGCCGGTCACCACCACTGTCTTTGCCGCCAGCTCCGCATCGCGCAGCGCCCGGTCGAAACGAGGCTCCAAGAGGATGTCCTGAGAGATAACTCCAGCCAGCTGGTCCGGTTGTACAGCCCTTCCCGACGGGGCGGACGGCGGTACCGTCACCCAGATCCGGTCCGCAACCACCGCCACGGATTCGAGCAGAGCTGCGACCGGTTTGTCGTTGAGCGCTCCAAAAACCACATGGATGGGCCGCGGTGGCGCAGAATCCCTAATAAGGGCCGTCAGGGCCCCTATGCTCGCCTCATTGTGGGCTACGTCCAATATCCACTTGCCTCGCCAATCAAACCGGCCCGGCACCGATGCCCGGGCGAATCCACGCTCTATGTCCCCCGCGGACACCTCAAAATCCGGTGGCAGCACGTTGAGGACTTCTGCCGCCACCGCGGCGTTGCGACGTTGATGGGAGCCCGCCAACGCGATGGCCCCTTCATACCGCACTCCCCGCCGAACCACCCGGGGCACTCCGCCGAGCGCCTCAGCCCGTTGCACCAACGCGTGGCACAGCCTCTGGTTCTCTTCACCGATAACGAACGGGACTCCGGTTTTTGCGATAGACGCCTTTTCCCACGCGACCCGTTGGAGATCCGTTCCGAGGAACTCTTCATGGTCGTTCCCAACATTCGTCACAGCCGTGACCACAGGATCGACGACGTTGGTGCTGTCAAGTCTACCACCGAGTCCCACCTCCACGACGGCGATATCAACGTGTCGGGCCGCAAAGTCCGCAAACGCCATCGCCGTGATTGCTTCAAAATGGCTGGCGCCCGTGGCCTCTATCTCAGCGTGCAGCTCATTGGTCCATGCCGCAAACGCATCCTTGGAAATGGGCTGACCATTCACAACCACCCGTTCGGTTGCGTCCACGAGGTGAGGCGAGGTATAAAGACCGACTCGAAACCCCGCGCCGCGGAGCGTCTCGTACACCAACGTTGCTACCGACCCTTTGCCGTTCGTACCGCCAATGTGAACAATGGCATATCTGTCTTGTGGATTTCCCATCGCCGAAAGGAGTCGGCGTGTGGGGCCCAATGACCAACGCCGGCCACCGCCCACCCGCGGAAAAAGGTACGAACACGCTTGATGATATGAAAACCCGGGAATAGTCAGTGCCCTAGCATCATGCGCAATAACCTGCCGGTGACATCTTGCAGTTCAGCGCGCGGTACGACCAAGTCAATCATTCCGTGGTCCAGGAGAAACTCCGCAGTCTGAAAACCTTCGGGTAGGTCTTGCCCAATTGTCTGTTTGATAACACGAGCACCGGCAAATCCGATCACCGCACCGGGTTCAGCGATGTGTACATCGCCTTGCATGGCAAATGATGCCGATACACCACCGGTTGTTGGATCGGTCAAGACTGAAATGTATGGTATACCTTTGCGTGCAAGCTGCGATATGACCACCGATGTCTTGGCAAGCTGCATCAAACTGAGAACACCTTCTTGCATCCGTGCACCGCCGGAACGCGACACGAGTATGAGAGGTGTTCCTTCTTTGACCGATCGTTGTCCGAGCCTTGCAATTTTCTCCCCTACGACGGATCCCATAGAACCACCCATGAAATCAAACTCCATCACGCCGAGACTGACATCGAGGCCCTTCAGTTTTCCGTATCCCGTCAAAACCGCTTCGCCACCATTGTTCTTTCTGTCGGCTCTCGCCAAGCGGTCCGCATACCCATCGAAATTCAGCGGATTGACCGAGCGCAAGTCCGCATCTGTTTCTTCAAACGTCCCGTCGTCGATGAAGACCTTGACGTATTCGGCTGCAGCGATGCGACGATGGAAATCGCATTCGGGGCATACTTCGAGCGTTTTCTGGAACCGCTCGCGGAGATCGACGTGACCACACTTCGTGCACTTGTCCCACGCATCGACGGGAATCTCCAGCTTGTTCCGGGACGGCCGCTTTTTTCCTTCTTTCCTAAACCAGGCCATGCACAACATTTCCGGTGAGAGATACGATCCTGACTACGTAAAAAACGGGTGTCAAATGTGACTGGGTTGAGCAGACCCCGCTAGCCCTCCGCGTACCCGCCATAACGCGTCTCCCACGCCGTTCGGAAGGCAAGCGCCATGCTCAACGAGCAGATCATGACAAATGACCCACCGTATGAGAAAAACGGCAGCGGAATACCAGTCACGGGCAGCAAACCGATCGTCATTCCGACGTTCTCGACGATGTGTACGAACAGCATCCCGATGATACCGGCGACCAGAAGGCTGGAAAATGCGTCAATTGAAGTCCGGGCGATCCGCACCAGCACAATCAGCAATGCCCCGAACAGCGTGAGTGTCACCGCAACACCGGCAAAACCGAACTCCTCACCCACGATGGAGAACACGAAATCTGTATGTTGCGCCGGAAGGAACGCCAATCGTTTTTGCGCTCCCTCCAAGAAACCATTGCCAAAAAGGCCACCCGACCCGATTGCCACTTTGGATTGGATCACGTTCCAACCCGCCGCCTGCGGATCTACTTCCGGATTGAGAAATGACAGGATGCGGTTTTTTTGATAGTCGGCAAGACGATTCCACAGACCGAACGCAAATACACCCATCGCAACGTTTCCAAACCATACAACGGCCCCCTCCCGCACGTATGGGCGCATCCAGACCAGCAAAATCGTAATGGCGATGATCCACGCGCCCCAAAGCCCGGTCGAGAACGCCAGGAAGAGACTGATGACCGGTGACGCGAGCAAAAGCAGTAATCGCAAGCTGACACCTACCCAGTAGAGCATCACAAAGAGGATGCCGACCAGCACAACCGCGCTGCCCAAATCCGGTTGCAATCCGATGAGAACGAATGGCGCCAGCACGATCATCACCGACGGCATCAGGTCGAAAAACGTTTTTGGTGCATCTTTGCGGGATCCAAGATACCGTGCCAACATTAACGCGGTCGCGAGCTTCGCAAGTTCCGCGGGTTGTCCAATGCGAATATTTCCGACACTCAACCACGACTTGGCACCCGCAGCGGTCCCCGCGCCCGTGCCCGCGAACAACGTAGCAATCAGCAAGATGATTGTTGCGATGTAGAGATAAGGCGCCAACCACTCGACGACACGCGGCGACACACGAAAGAGCATCGCCGCCACAAATGTCCCAAGCGTCAGCCACACCAGTTGACGCACCCACATATTCGCCGCAATCGTGGGGAAGTCAGCTTGGCCAGCGGAATACAACATCGCGATTCCCGGGATGATCAACGCCAGGATTACAATGAGTAACGCGCGGTCAAGACGCCGGTCATCCATCGTGCTCAACCGCCAATGAGGACCGAGTCGGCAAGTGGGAGCGGTTGCGGCGCGGAGTCCGCCGGTACTACCAATCGAATGGAACGGTCACGTGTTTCATCGGCACCGAACAAATGGCGTGCAATCACATTTGTTACGATCGGTGCAACGTCCGATCCGTGCTCCGCAAACTCCACAATGGCGCCGACGACAATTTCTGGCTCTTCTGCGGGTGCGAAAGCAATGAACCATCCATGGTTGGGGCCGTGCGAATTTTGCGCCGTTCCGGTCTTGCCGGCAATGCGCAAATTTGCAACACGGGAACGGACCGCGGTTCCCTGCTCCACCACCATCACCAGCGCCTCGCGAAGCTCATCAATTTGTGTGGGTTCGAGTCGAAGCCCCGACGCTGAACGATGCTCGACCGGTTCGTTCATCACAAACCTCGGTGTGGGCGCGACGCCGTCGTCGTTAGCCAACGCGGCATAAAACCGCATCATGTTGAGCAGTGTTTGATCGTTTTCCCCCTGCCCAATTGCCAAGTTCAAGGTTACCGCTCGCGTCCATCCACGAGGCCCGTACGTCTGATCGTAGTAACTTGTCGTTGCCGGGAAAAATGACTGAACCTCGTTGGGCAAATCGACGCCGGTAAGTCGAGAAAACCCTAACTGTGTGCCGTCATCCAACAAATTTTGCAAACCGATTTGTAACCCGAGCTGATAGAAGTACACGTCGCACGAGTGTTGAATCGCTTCGGCGAGCGTCAGGGACCCATGCCCCTCCGTACGCCAACATCTAAAGTATCGAGTAAAATACGCCATGCCGCCGTGACACGGGGTCGTCATCTGCGTATCCATCGTGACGATACCCCGACGCAACGCCATGGTCGCGACGGCTAGCTTCCAGGGCGACGCGGGTGGGTACCGGCCCTGGACTGCTCGATTGAGGAGCGGATTGTCCTCGGAGTTACGAATTTGATCCCATAAGTCGATCTCAATGCCGCCGACGAACGCGTTTGGATCAAATGACGGCGCCGAATACATTGCCAGGATGTCCCCGTTGCGCGGATCCATGGCCACAACGGCGCCGCGAGCATCGGCCGGGAATTGTGACTGCACGAAGGACTGGAGGTCCAGATCTAACGTGGTCCGTACCGTCTCCCCCTGCACCGGTGGAGATGGCGCGAGCACACCCTCCTGCCGCACCGTTCGTCCGAAGGCATCGACTTCCACATGGCGCCGACCGTCGCTACCACGCAAGATAGAATCATACTCTCGCTCGAGACCTGACCGGCCCACCAAGGTCCCGTACCGTGCTCCGGCAACGCTACCGCGCTCCAACTCTTGTTGCGTAATCTCGTTCACGTATCCCAACGAATGGGCAAAGATATCTCCGTGGGGGTAATTGCGTTTCGGTTCAGCCTGAATGGTCAGACCTGGCAAAGCGACACGCCGTTCTTCCAAGGCACTGACAACATCGAAGGGTGCATCCCGCATTATGACAACTGGGTCGTCGATCCGCGCACGCGGTCGGTCGAGAATGGCTGCGACCTCGCTGGCGTCAAGACCGATGAGGTCCGCAATGAGACCCATCGTCGATGTTAGGGAGTCCCGGCTCGACCCTATCAACGATACGGTGTAACCGGGGACATTGTCGGCAAGTATGTCACCGTGTCGATCAACGATAAGACCGCGCGGAGCAGGTAAGATGGAAGGTCGAATACGATTTTGATCGGATTGAAATAGATAACGGTCTCGCCCCATGACCTGAAGACGAAAGAACCCGATGCCAATCGTCCCAAGCGCGAACGCAATAAACCAACTACCCAGCGTGGCCCGACGTCCAATTGCGTGGGGATGATTCCATTTCATCGAACGATCATCCTTTTAATTGTTGCCAACCCGCAACCAACCACGAAACATGCTCATGAGGATCACACCCGTGGCGGTTGTGGTGGCTGCAAGTACAATTGACCACGTACCCAATTGCCACAACAACTCCCGTCCCATGGTGCCACGGCTCGCCAGGAGCATTAGGAGGTCTCTTACCCAAACCCCGGCGAACAAGAAACCCGCATTCACGAGGAAATTATCGGGGAAGAAAACGTCCTTACCCCATGCCTGAAGATAACCAACCACGGTGTGTGCTAGTGCTCCGGCGCCGAACGCAATCTGAGAGAGTGCATCTCCCACGATCCCAACACCGAACCCCGCAATGGCAGCGCGGCCAGGTCGCACCCTGATGGCGTACATCATGAGCGCCAGCATCAGAAAGTCCGGTGCCCACCGTGGATTCCCTAGCCAGGGCCGTACAATAAAATGCATGAGTACGAGCGCTCCGAGGATAATCCACAGTCGATAGGGTTTTGCGTCTTGGATCATCGACCCCCACTAGAAAAAACCCGTTCGACATCCACATCAACAGTGAGGATGATAAGAACATGGGAAAGGGTGGTGAGTCGAACCGCCGGTTCGATCAAGTAAGTCTTGGTAAATCCGGTTTGTTCTCCGATCAATTGACGAACGATGCCAACCGGAATACCACGCGGATAGACTCCACCGAGTCCGGACGTCACGATGGAATCCCCGGATGTCACCTCGACGAAATAAGGAACCTCTCTTAGTTCCAAGAATGTTGTAGCACCGTCGGCGACACGCGGCGCGACAATACCACTCACGCGTCCATCTCGGGTTGACGCGCTTGCTCGAAAGTATGGATGGGTCCACGTGTGAAGAACGGTCATGCGGGACCGGAGACGCATGACCGCCCGAAACCGTTCGTTTTCGGCGCGCACAGTCTCCAACTCATTGGCCCGCAGAACGGCGGAATCGCGTTCAGCCACGACACGTTCGAATTCCGTCCTACGTCCGCGCACCAATTCCGTTTGTTCCTGAAGAGCGAGAAGCGGTGCCAGCACGGATCGTCTCATTGCCGACGCTATACCGTTGCTGACATTTTCGGGTATCGCTCGCGCACCAACCGCGAGGACCAAGCAGATGATGAAGGCGACAGTGTCTCTACGCGAGGCGTACGAATCCGATCCAAAGTCCACGGGATCTTAGGTGGTTAGGACGGCGCGATACTTCTCCGGGTCATCGAGGATCCTTCCCGTCCCACGCACAACACACGTTAACGGATCGTCGTCAAGCCGTATCGGAAGCGAGGTTTCTTGTGACAGTAGCACGTCGAGACCCGAGATCATGGCGCCACCTCCAGCCATCACGATGCCTCTATCGACGATATCTGACGCTAACTCCGGTGGTGTAATCTCCAACGCTCGCCGCACGGCATCGACAATTTGTTGAATGGGTTCTTGAATCGCCTCGCGAATCTCGGCAGATCCAATTCGTACGACCTTTGGGATACCCGACACCAGGTCGCGACCTTTCGCCTCCATCTCTTTATCTTCATCGACCTGGGCGGCCGACCCGATTGCAATTTTTATCGCTTCGGCGGTAGGTTCGCCAATCAGCAAATTGTAATTCTTTCGCATGAACTGCACGATGGCCATATCGAGTTCATCTCCACCCGTCCGGATGGATGTGTCGCTCACAATACCGGCAAGCGCAATGACGGCGATTTCAGTCGTGCCGCCACCAATGTCAATGACCATATTGCCGGTCGGTGTCTCGACAGGTAAACCCACACCAATCGCCGCCGCCATTGGCTCGGCAACCATGTACACCTCTTTTGCGCCGGCCGACTGGGCACTGTCACGCACAGCACGTCGTTCGACACCCGTGATACCGCTCGGTACGCAGATAATGACTTTTGGTTTTACGCGGAAGACGTGCTTATTGATGATGGACGAAAGAAAATACCGCAGCATCTTTTCCGTCACATCAAAATCGGCAATGACACCATCTTTGAGCGGCCGCACGGCGACAATCGACTCCGGTGTACGCCCCAACATGCGTTTGGCTTCTAAACCAATGCCGAGGGCTCGACCGGTCCCCTTATCCACCGCCACGACTGACGGCTCATTCAGCACGATCCCTTCGCCCCGAACATAGATCAACGTGTTCGAGGTACCGAGATCCACTGCAATCTCAGTAGCCGGAAGCAAGCTCCCCATGCTGAACTTTGGCCACGACAATTTCATAGGACTCAGAGCAAAGTCTCCAAATCTACGAGTGACAACCCAAAAGCCTCCGCCACCCCAGGATACACAACTTGCCCCCGAACCACGTTCAACCCAAGGGCTAACGGCCGACTTGCTTTACACGCATTGACCCAACCCAACCGAGCCAGTCGTCGAGCATACGGGAAGGTAGCATTGGTGAGCGCCAAGGTGCTCGTCCGCGGAACACCTCCCGGCATGTTGGCCACGGCGTAGTGAATGACACCGTCCACGACATAGGTCGGGTCCTGGTGCGTCGTTGGCTTTGCGGTTTCGATACAACCACCCTGATCGACCGCAACATCGACAATGACAGCGCCCTGTTTCATCGATTTCAAGTCTTCGCGTCGTACCAGGCGGGGGGCCTTTGCGCCCGGCAACAAGACGGCGCCGATCAAAAGATCCGTGCGCTTCAGTTGGGTAAGGATGTTGTGCCGGTTGGAGTAGATCAACCGAACGTTTGCCGGCATGACATCGGACAAGTAACGAAGTCGGTCGAGCGATAGGTCCAAGACCGTAACGTCGGCACCAAGTCCGGCGGCCATCTTTGCGGCGTTGGTGCCGACGACTCCACCACCGAGAATTGTGACAATGGCTGGTGCCACCCCGGGAACACCTCCCAGTAGCACACCCATGCCGCCACTTGCCTCCTCCAGGTACTTTGCGCCCTCCTGTACCGACATCCGTCCGGCCACCTCGCTCATGGGTGTCAAGAGGGGTAATTCGAGATTTGGTAGTTGGACGGTTTCGTAGGCAACAGCCACACAGCCACTATCCATCACGGCGCGTGTCAAATCTTCACTCGCGGCAAAGTGGAAGTAGGTAAAGACAACCTGGTCCTTTTTGATATGGGCCCACTCAGAACGAATGGGCTCCTTCACCTTCATTATCATATCCGAAGAAGACCACACGTCGGCGCCGTCTTTTGCGATGTCACAACCGATATCTAGGTAATCTTGGTCGGTAAATCCGCTACCGAGTCCGGCTTGGCTCTCGACGACAACTTGATGCCCATCGGCGACTAGCGCTTCGCCACCCGCAGGCACGAGCGCTATCCTGTTCTCGTTTGGTTTGATTTCCTTCGGTACGCCGATGATCATGTGTTTCTATCCGGTCAACTCGGACCGAGCCACACGGACGTGTGTTGTTCTGGATCGAGAAACTCGTGGGCGACTTCCGCGACCTGCGTAGCACTTACGTCGTCAATGTCGATAAGCACTTGATCGATTGTCTTGTAGGGTTGCCCGTACAAAACGAATCCGGCGGCACGGTACATTCGAGCGGCGGCGGTTTCAATAGATAGCGTGACTTGGCCTTTTAGCTGTTGCTTTGCTATCGCCAAATCATCTCCAACCAGCCCTTCGTTCGCCAAACGGCGCATCTCTTTTTTTATTTCATCACAAGCTTGTTCTGCCGTGGAGGGATGTGTCCCCACGTACACGCCCGTCATTCCGGTCTGTTCGTAAAACGATTGGTATGCGTACACCGAATACGCCAAGCCAAGTTCTTCTCTCACCCGCTGGAACAGGCGGCTGGACATGCCTCCTCCCAACACGGTGTTCAGCAGCATCAAGGCATACCGACGATCGTCGCCATTGGAAAACGTATCGCGTCCGATCACGATGTGGCTTTGCGCCGATTCTCGATCAAAACGCTTGGTCGTGGGTTGGGCAGCCACCGGTTGCTCGAAGGGCTCCCGTTTCGGACCTGGTTCGAACGAAAACCAGCCACATTTGGTGAGCATCTTCAGAAGTACTTCGTGATTCAGGCTCCCTGCCGCCGCGATGACAACACGGCCAGGATGGTATGCCCTGCGGTGTAGGTCGCGGAGATCATCCGCACTGAGATCCGTTACGGTTTCCCGGGTGCCCAAAATAGGGAAGCCATATGGGTGTGCCGGCCACAGAATCTCGCCATGAAGATCAAAAACAAGATCGTCGGGTGTGTCTTCGACGACGCTGATCTCTTCCAACACTACGCGGCGCTCGAGTTCTAAGTCAGCCGCACGTAAGACTGGGTTTCTGACCAGGTCCGTGAGGACGTCCAGCGCTCGTGGCAGATCCTCATCGAGGACCCGCGCTTGGTAGGAGGTGTGGTCTCGCGCAGTGAAGGCATCGAGCGACCCGCCACGCACTTCCAGCTCCAGCGCAATGTCACGTGCGGATCTGCGCTCAGTGCCCTTAAAGACCATGTGTTCAAGGAGATGGGACACACCCATCTTGGGACGGACTTCGTGCGCTGATGCAGTTTTGACCCAGATACCGGCGGT
>JAZDDC010000383.1:0-2948 GCA_036679565.1 Gemmatimonadota bacterium | reverse complement strand
CACGACGGCGCGCGATGTAGTTTGGACATTGCAAAGCGCAATGGATCCGCGCACGTCCTATCCCAGGGCAGCTGACTTGGCGGCGGTGCGTTCGGTAAGCGTGATCGACTCGTTACCCGTGGAAGTGCGGTTCGATAGGCCGCAACCCATCATACCCGAAGTCCTCACTGACCTTGCTATCCTGCCCGCCAATCATTTCGCTGGTGTTGCACCGGATGCCATCCGCAACCACCCATTTAACCTTTCGCCTGTAGGCAATGGACCCTTTGAATTTGTGGAGTACCGCCCAAACCAACGATGGGTATTTCGCCGTCGAGGTGCCTCGGCGGGGGAGGACGCGGTGGAACGGTTCGTCATCGTGGTCGTCGATGAGTCCACGACAAAGCTTGCGGCACTCACGTCTGGTGAACTCGACTTCGCGGGTATCAATCCCGCACATGCCGAGTTTGTGCGCAAAGATCCGGCATTAGACGTGATCGACTATCCGGTGCAGTTTGCCGTCGCTTTGATATGGAATCTTCGTCGTGATCTTTTTGGAGATATCTCGGTCCGGCGCGCGATGACGTACGCGATAAACCGTCAACAGCTGGTTGATGCGTATGTCTACGGTTTCGGCGGTGTCGCTGAGGGGCCGGTCTCGCCGGGTCACCGATGGTATGCCGCGGGAAATCCTATTCCGTTTGATCCAGCCCGGGCAGAATCACTACTCGACAGTATTGGTTGGCAACGAGGAAGTGACGGCTGGCGGCAACGTAACGGAAACGATCTCGAGTTCGAGTTGCTTGCGGTAAGCAGTGGAGAGAATGCGCTCGAGCAAATGGTCCAGGCACAATTGGCGGATGTTGGTGTGAGGATGCGGATCCGGCTACTCGAACTGTCGTCGTTTCTTGCGGTGGCGCAGGCTGCGGACCGCAATTATGACGCGTTGTCGATTGGCGTTTCCGGCGACCTTTCACTTGGACACGTAGCGGCGATGTATGGCGGTGGAAACGGACCGTTGGCATATCCGGGATATAACGATCCCCCGTTTAACGCCGCTTTACGACGTGCCCGCGAGGCGACAACTGCCGATGGTGTCGCAAACGCCTGGAAAGACGCGCAGCAGATCCTGTCCAACGATCTTCCCACGACATGGCTTTATCACGCCCGTGGTGTTCAGGGTATCAATCGGCGTGTTCAGGGGATCGGTATGGATCTCCGTGGCGAGCTGGTCAACGTGGAACGTTGGTTGATACACGATCGGAATGCCCGATGACGGCCCATGTGCGCGCACCCGTGCGGGTGGACTTTGCCGGTGGTTGGTCGGACGTTCCCGTATTTGCAGACGAGTTCGGCGGAGCGGTCCTAAACGCCGCCATCACGAGGTATGTCACGGTTGATGTGCAACCGAACGTCGGTATGATCGAACTCTCTGCCGATGAACTCGACCAGCAGATCGTTTATGAAAACGGGACCAGTCCGGCATACGACGGCACGCTTGATTTACACAAAGCCGCCGTGCGCATGTTTCCTACCGATGGCGGTGTCCGTGTCAAGTCTTCCTCTTCGGTGCCACCCGGATCGGGGCTGGGCACGTCCGGTGCTCTCGATGTTGCGTTGGTTGCTGGCCTCTCAAAATGTTTTGGAAAAGGCGTGCCTGAACCGTCTCAACTGGCAGAACTCGCGTTCCGCTTGGAGGCCGTCGAGCTTGGGCTAACCGGCGGACGCCAGGATCAATACGCATCGGCGTTCGGTGGTTTTCTCCGGTTGGAATTTTCCAAGGACCAAGTGAACGTGACAAAACTTCGCGTTGCCAAGCGAACAACGTTCGAGCTTCAAAATGCCATGGTGGTCGCCTACACGGGACAAACACATTTCTCATCGGAAACACACGACCACGTATGGGCGGCGTTCCACGAGGGCGTGCCAAGGGTGAGAGAAGCTTTGCATACCATACGCGACCTGGTTGCGCCCGCGGCGAATGCGTTGGAGCTGGGTGATTGGCGCAGATTGGCTGATCTGGTTGACGAAAATTGGTCGTTGCAACAGCGGTTGCACCCCAGCATTGCGACACCCGTGATGCGTTCGGTCGAAACAGCGGCTCGCAGCGCGGGAGCATGGGGTGTGAAAGCGACAGGGGCAGGTGCGGGTGGGTGCATGATCTTTATCGGCGATCCCAACTCCGGACAAGAGATCTCGAACGCCGTTACGCACGCGGGTGGTACCGTGTTGCCATATGAGTTCGATTCACAGGGCGTCTGCGTAACCTGATGTGATTTTATCCCTCGGCGAAATTGCTCGCACCCGACGGGACGACCTGCGTTCATCTCGCGATCTCGAGATGCTTGCGAGTCGACTGGATGTTATGCTCTCCGATGTTCATCGTCGTTCCCTCTATGTGCCGAGTGATAAAGCACTGTTGTCCCAAGACGGTGGCGTGTGTCCCGTTGATGGGGCGCGTTTGGTGTTTGATCCGTTTGACCCGCACAAACATCACTGTGGTGTTTGCCGAGGTGTGTTTTCGGGGAAGCGTCACCACCGCGCATGGGTGTGGCGGTACCACCTGTGGCTTTCAGAGCGGGCCATACACGGCGCGCTGCTGGCGGCACTTGGTCGTTCCGAAGAAGAATCGCATCGTTGGTCCACGCATGTCTTGGAAACGTACGCCGCCAGATATCGATCCTTTCCCAATCAAGACAATGTGCTTGGGCCCACTCGGCTTTTTTTCTCGACGTATCTCGAGTCGATTTGGCTTTTGCAACTGATTCTCGCGGCCATGATACTTTGTGATGGTGTTCGTTCCATCTCGCCAACGCTACGTCACGCGCTCGAGAATATGATTGCAGAGTCGTCAGAGTTGATTGCGTCGTTTGATGAGGGGTTATCCAACCGACAGGTCTGGAATGCGACAGTGGTGTTGGCCGCTGGTTTGTTTCTTGGCGACGAAGGTCGCATCACACACGGTCTTT
>JAZDDC010000382.1:0-4048 GCA_036679565.1 Gemmatimonadota bacterium | reverse complement strand
CGTTTCGGGATTGAAACCGTCGCCGACGTGTTTGACCAGTGTGGAAACGTCCCACACGGGGTCGCGCCAGGCGATTTGTACCATTGCGGCATTGCGATCCCCCGTTGCGTTTGGGTCATCCGTTCGCGCATAATACGAGTTGACGATCATGTTGCGGAAGAAACGGAAGTTCGCGTCAGCGCCAAACGAACGACTATAGTCGCCGGTTGCGCCAGTACTCGTCCCCTGTCGATTGACGAACATTAAGCCGACGTCGGAGTTGCCCGTGAGGTTGCCACGCACCCGCATGACCGAAAAGTTTTCAGCGGGCAGTTCTTCTCCTAGTCGCGTTTGCATTTGCAGAATTCCCAGTTCGAAACGTCCTGCGCGTCCACTCAGCCGAGCTCCACCCGCGATGGGGACTGGTTGTCGCAACGGCGAGAGTCCAATTCGCCTGGAATGAAAGAGCTTGAAGTTTCGTGCTGACGATCCGGTACGGTAGTTCCGCACGGAGACATCGGACAGAGTAAAGATGCCGTCATTCTCCAGGAAAAAATCCCGTTTCTCCGGGAAAAACAACGAAAATCGTGTAAGGTTCACTTGCTCGGCGTCGACCTCGACTTGAGAGAAGTCAGTGAGTGCGGTCAGATCTAGCGTTATGCGTGGTGTTATCCCCCATTTGACGTCGAATCCCACATCAGCGTCGTTGCCGATGGCGTCACCGCGGAAATCGCCGGTCTCCCGTGCACCCTTCATGTAAGGTTTGACGGAGAGGTTGCGGCCTTGATGCAGTCCCTTTAGTCCAGTCAGAGTCCCGGCGCGTGACATTTTGTAGACGCGGAACTGGCGCGACAGCGGCGCCCAGTTGGAGTCCTCGTTGCGTCGTCGAATGCGTCTCGAAAAGTTGATTCCCCATGTTTGTGCGTCAGCCACCTCCGCGAATCTCAAAGTGGTCATCGGGATGGCAGCCTCGATGATCCATCCCCTGTTATCGACCGTTGTTTTGACGTGGATGACACCCTCCCACGCGGTGTTCAAGTATCGACTGTCGTTGAATGCCTGCGCATCGAAAACTGCTCCGGCCGGATTGATTGCGAACAAAAATGCGCTTTGCTTGTCCCAGTACGAGTCGACCGCGATACCAAAGAGGTCGGAATTGGGCGTGGCAAAATCTTGTTCTAACCCCGGCACAATGAGCTTGTTTGGTTCGGAGTCGTACAAGATGGCGCCAACGTAGAGGTTCTGCTCATCGTACAACACACGGACAACAGTTCGTTCGGATGAAGGAAAACCCGGATTGGGTTGTATCTGGATGAAGTCGTTGTCCGTGGAATCAGCGGTGAGCCATGATCGTTCGTTCAACATGCCGTCGATCGTGATTGGCGTGTTGCCGGTGAATTCCGCACGCAGTGATGGGCGCGGAGCTACTGTTGGGTCAATGCGGTTCCCCCTGGGCACGACCGGTGCCGACCCGATTTGCGCGGTGAGATGTATTGCGTGCGCCGACACGAATAAAACCGTGACCCAGGCGATCCGCAGGAGGGGGTGGGATACCATCATCAATTGCCAGTTTCTCTTTTCTGTGGGGTACACCGTCGCCGGGGTTGATCTTCTCGTCCACGGACGTCCGGTCCGTGGTTTACCAGCATCCCCGGCTCATCTTAGCCTTCGTGCCTTATATAAGGAATACGGACCGCATCTATTCCAAGTTGGGCCGTACCGAAATCCGCATCCAGTATCATTTTGTCGCGCGCCTATCCATATACATGACTTCGCGGCTTCGCGGAAAAATCCGTGAGTGCATGCGGTTCTCGTGACCGTCACGGCAGTGGTTACATATGCTGGAGCGAATGAGACACCGGAACCCGAACCGGAGACCGTGAGTCATGCGGAGATCGACCGGTGGGGTAGTGGAGGCCGCGATCAGTGAATTGTGCGCGAAGAAAATTAACTAGGTGTTAGTTTGCTCCAACGCGAATTTCCAACCATCTACCGGCGTAGTTCCCGGGAACGATATTCTCACGTGTCACTATCACCCGCTCACCGCTTTGAAATGTCGTGACTTCGACACGCACGCGATCCACCCCGGCAGGAAGGCCAAAATGAACCGGAACCGCGCCCTGCGAGCAATAACCACCTCCTGTGTCTACCAACCGACTGCCAAGTAACATTCCGTCGTGAAAGAGCCGCACTTCGGCGCCAGGTAATGTCCAACGCCCTTCACTGTCCAGCACCACGACCTGGAGTGATCGGCCCGCCACGTCTGGACTAAGTTGATTGATGTACAGCGGATGGCCGCTCTCGAGATTGTTGTTCGCCAGAGACAAATCTAGATCGCCGTCGCCATCGAAATCGGCCCACGTCACGCCGTGACTTGCGCCCCGGTCGATAATGACATCGGGGGTTACGTTTTTGAAACGGCCATTTTCGTTACGGAAGAGGTGGTCCGGATCTTCGGGCACGTTGCTCATATATGATGCCACGAAGAGGTCCGGGAACCCATCGTTGTCGAAGTCTCCCCACGATGCCGTTGTCGAATGATGGTCGTTGCTCAATAGCGTCCCTGGTGCCACGTTGACGAAAGTCCCGTCGCCTTGGTTTTGCCACAAAACATCGGGTCCGTAGGTGGCGATGAAGAGGTCGAGATCGCCGTCGTTGTCGTAGTCCGTCACTGCGGGACCTACGCTACCGTATTCCGCCCCGCGATCCGGCCAATCCATGCCGAGTGCAGATGCGACGTCCGTGAAGTGGCCGTCTTCATTTTTGAAGAATGCGTCCGAATCACCGTTTTGATTCGCGACGTATAAATCCAGGTCTCCATCTGTGTCCATATCGAACCATACAACGCCGACGGTGCGGCGAGGGTCCGCGATACCTGCCGAACTGGAGACATCTGTGAACCTCGTGCCATCGTTGCGAAACAACCGATTTTCCTTGTCGCGGAACGCGACAAAAAGATCCACGTCGCCGTCTTGATCGTAATCGACCCACACAGGTTGACGGGTCGTTCCCGTCATGACCAGACCAAATGACTCGGCTACTTCGGTAAAGCTGACTCCGTTGCCTTCGTTACGGTAAAGGCGATTGGGCCGATTTGCGGTTGCCGGATACCCGATGAATAGATCGAGGTGTCCGTCGCCGTCGAAATCCCCCCAAGCGGCGGCGCGTGTCTCAGCCGGGTCCGCCAGACCTACATCGCTCGCAACATCGGTAAGTACTCCCCGATCGTTTCGATACAACCGATCGGGTGCTCCGCGGAACCCTATGAACAGATCCAAATCACCATCGTTGTCGTAGTCGGCCCAGGCATTTGGTTGGCCGCCGGGCGCCTCAAAAACGTCTGACTGGGCGCGTAGGAACGAAGGGGCGAGAGATTCAGACTCACCCTCGGTTTGGCACCCAGGCAAAACGAATAGCATGCTGCCGACACAAACGGCCGTGCAGATTCTCATTGGACATTCCTCGCGCTCCAAATGATTTGGCCAGGGGGCTTGCTGGGTCGTCGCGCCATGATCGCGTTGATCAAACGCACCCGATGGCGATACCGGTGGTTCTGGTCAATAATTACAACCAAACGATCTCATGCGCTATCAAACTTCAGGACACTAGATCCTTTTTTGAGGCCGATTGTGCAGACATTCATCCAAGACATCCGCTTCGCTTTTCGTACGTTGATCCGTACACCGGTCGTGACCGGGGTCGCCGTGTTGACTCTCGCGCTCGGTATCGGAGCCAACAGCGCCATTTTCAGCGTGGTCAACGGAGTCATCTTGAAGCCGCTGGACTACGAGCAGCCCAGCGAGCTGGTCTTTATTGCCAGCGGGTTTCCGACGTTGGGATTCAATCAGTTCTGGATGTCGGGGCCTGAATACCGTGAACTTAAGGAATGGAACGAATCGTTTCTGGATATTGGTGCCTATAACACGGGTGAGGTCAGCATAACAGGTGGAGATTCTCCGATTCGTGTATCTGCCGCCTTTGCGACGGATGAGTTGTTTGGTGTTCTTGGTGTGCCCGCGTTCATGGGGCGCGCCATAGGGCCTGACGATGATGTCCCCCAGGCGGAACC